>NC_022781.1:2635000-2705000 GCF_000496285.1 Bacillus toyonensis BCT-7112
GCAGGTTACCCGCGACAGGACGGAAAGACCCCGTGGAGCTTTACTGTAGCCTGATATTGAATTTTGGTACAGTTTGTACAGGATAGGCGGGAGCCATTGAAACCGGAGCGCTAGCTTCGGTGGAGGCGCTGGTGGGATACCGCCCTGACTGTATTGAAATTCTAACCTACGGGTCTTATCGACCCGGGAGACAGTGTCAGGTGGGCAGTTTGACTGGGGCGGTCGCCTCCTAAAGTGTAACGGAGGCGCCCAAAGGTTCCCTCAGAATGGTTGGAAATCATTCGTAGAGTGCAAAGGCATAAGGGAGCTTGACTGCGAGACCTACAAGTCGAGCAGGGACGAAAGTCGGGCTTAGTGATCCGGTGGTTCCGCATGGAAGGGCCATCGCTCAACGGATAAAAGCTACCCCGGGGATAACAGGCTTATCTCCCCCAAGAGTCCACATCGACGGGGAGGTTTGGCACCTCGATGTCGGCTCATCGCATCCTGGGGCTGTAGTCGGTCCCAAGGGTTGGGCTGTTCGCCCATTAAAGCGGTACGCGAGCTGGGTTCAGAACGTCGTGAGACAGTTCGGTCCCTATCCGTCGTGGGCGTAGGAAATTTGAGAGGAGCTGTCCTTAGTACGAGAGGACCGGGATGGACGCACCGCTGGTGTACCAGTTGTTCTGCCAAGGGCATAGCTGGGTAGCTATGTGCGGAAGGGATAAGTGCTGAAAGCATCTAAGCATGAAGCCCCCCTCAAGATGAGATTTCCCATAGCGTAAGCTAGTAAGATCCCTGAAAGATGATCAGGTTGATAGGTTCGAGGTGGAAGCATGGTGACATGTGGAGCTGACGAATACTAATAGATCGAGGACTTAACCATATAATATGTAGCAAATGTTATCTAGTTTTGAAGGAATATGCCTTCATAGTTTGGTGATGATGGCAGAGAGGTCACACCCGTTCCCATACCGAACACGGAAGTTAAGCTCTCTAGCGCCGATGGTAGTTGGGACCTTGTCCCTGTGAGAGTAGGACGTCGCCAAGCAACTAAAAAACACGAGTCTTTGACTCGTGTTTTTTTATTTCCCATGAAATAGATTAGATTCTGATAGTAAAAATACTGAAATATAGTAAGGTATTTTTTGGGCAGAAATATTAAGGAATTGATAAATAAATGGATAATCTTCAGATCCATAACTACCAAGTAAGTCATACCACCAATCAGTTTCATACCTAGAAATCATGCTTAAATTATAGAGCAATAAGTAATGAACGAGGAGCTCAGGTAAAATGGGTTTAGAATTTCTAGGATTAGTCGTAAGTGGTAAGTAATAAGTATTAGTAAGGTACTCATAGTATAAAGGAGTACTATACATAGGATTCCACGATTGAATAGGCGCCGAAAAAAACACATTCGATTCACTATTTTTCTCAGCTACGTGTTGTATCGATAAATGTTTACAAGTTGTTTCGATGTAACGAGAAAATCGCTCTTTAGTCATATGTAATCGATCTAATATATTGACTGAAAAGGAGAGCTCATTTTTATTTGTTGAATCGATCTTATATAAAGTCGATACTTTTTGACTATAACGAAACAAATTTTGTAATTCAGGAATATTCCCCATCAGCTCTAACATATTAAACTTCTCCGCTTCTAAGTGTTTCATGTGAAACAGTTGTTCTGCAACGTGAGTAAATAATCCGTTTTTCTGTATTTTCACCTCATCTTCTAAAAATTGATACCCCTGTTTTTTTCGTTTACGAGTTGTAACGCCATGAGCTAAAACAGTAGTTGATTCTGGGTAGTTAGGATCAATAGTTAACAAGCAAGCTTTAAATAGTTGGCTAATTCCATAAAATAACAACATTGGTTGAATCGAAAAAGGGGCCGCCTTATATAATTCGTAATAATTTTTCCCGTGTTCTAAGTAGTAAATAAAGGGATAACAGTTTTCAAAACTTTTTTTTTCAGCATCTTGTATGGAGGATTTTTCATAACAACGGGCAAGATAACGTTGTACATTTTGAGATGAAAAAAAGAAACTTAATTGCTGCCAAGTACAATGTGTTTGATGCATATATTACGCTCCTTTTATTGTCTAAAAATTCTAACATATATATACGTCCTTGACAGTATTTTAACCAATTGATAAGCTACTAATAATAATTTCTGGTATCATGGGGGGAACAATTATGTGGGAATCTAAATTTGTTAAAGAAGGTTTGACTTTTGATGATGTATTACTTGTACCAGCGAGGTCAGATATATTACCAAGAGAAGTAAGTGTTAAAACAGTTTTATCTGAAAGCTTACAGCTAAACATCCCGTTAATTAGTGCAGGAATGGATACAGTAACAGAAGCTGACATGGCTATTGCAATGGCTCGCCAAGGCGGTTTAGGAATTATTCATAAGAATATGTCTATTGAGCAACAGGCAGAGCAAGTTGATAAAGTAAAGCGCTCTGAAAGCGGCGTTATTTCAGATCCTTTCTTCTTAACTCCAGAACATCAAGTATATGATGCAGAACATCTTATGGGAAAATATCGTATCTCAGGTGTACCAGTTGTAAATAATTTAGATGAGCGAAAATTAGTTGGTATTATTACCAACCGTGATATGCGTTTCATCCAAGATTACTCAATCAAAATTTCTGACGTAATGACAAAAGAACAGTTAATTACAGCTCCAGTTGGTACTACACTGGAAGAAGCTGAAAAGATCCTACAAAAGTATAAAATTGAAAAGCTCCCTCTTGTTGATAATAACGGTGTATTACAAGGGCTTATTACAATAAAAGATATTGAAAAAGTAATTGAATTCCCAAACTCTGCTAAAGATAAGCAAGGACGCTTATTAGTTGGAGCGGCTGTTGGTGTAACGGCTGATGCTATGCTTCGTATCGATGCATTAGTAAAAGCTAGCGTAGATGCAATTGTACTTGATACAGCTCATGGGCATTCTAAAGGTGTTATTGAAAAGGTAAAAGAAGTTCGTGCGAAATATCCAGCACTAAATATTATCGCTGGAAATGTTGCTACAGCTGAAGCAACGAAAGCATTAATCGAGGCTGGTGCAAACGTAGTTAAAGTTGGTATTGGACCAGGTTCTATTTGTACGACACGCGTTGTAGCTGGTGTTGGTGTACCACAATTAACAGCAGTTTATGATTGTGCAACAGAAGCTCGTAAACACGGTATTCCAGTTATTGCTGATGGCGGTGTTAAGTACTCTGGTGATATGGTTAAAGCTTTAGCAGCAGGAGCACACGTTGTTATGCTAGGTAGTATGTTTGCTGGTGTTGCTGAAAGCCCTGGAGAAACTGAGATTTACCAAGGTCGCCAATTTAAAGTATATCGTGGTATGGGTTCTGTTGGAGCGATGGAAAAAGGAAGTAAAGATCGTTACTTCCAAGAAGGAAACAAAAAACTTGTTCCAGAAGGTATTGAAGGACGCGTACCATATAAAGGACCTTTAGCAGATACAGTTCATCAATTAGTTGGTGGATTACGTGCAGGTATGGGATATTGTGGAGCACAGGATTTAGAATTCTTACGTGAGAATGCACAGTTCATTCGCATGTCAGGTGCTGGTTTACGTGAAAGCCACCCTCATCATGTACAAATTACAAAAGAGGCTCCAAACTACTCATTATAATGTCTTATATGTAAATAGATAGAGATTTGATATCTCTGTCTATTTTTTTTTGATTATGTTAGAATAACGGTTATGTGAGTACATAGATATTGGGGGTAGCAAAAGTGAAAGGTATGTTTTGCAAAAGATTCATGGCTTTGGTAACGGTGCTTACACTAGCTTGTAGCATGCTGTTACCATATAGCAATGCATCGGCTGAAACAGGAGCCGCTCTAAACATTGAAGCAGGTGCGGCAATTTTAGTAGAAGCGAATTCTGGGAAAATTTTATATCAAAAGAATGCAGATGAGTTATTATCAATTGCTAGTATGACAAAAATGATGAGTGAATATTTAGTTCATGAAGCAGTGGATAAAGGAAAACTTAAGTGGGATCAAAAGATTAAGGTTTCTGAATATGCGCATAAGATTTCACAGGATCGTTCATTATCAAATGTTCCACTAGAAAATGGTGGTTCTTATACGGTAAAAGAGTTATACGAAGCGATGGCGATTTATTCCGCTAATGGAGCAACAATTGCTCTAGGTGAAGCAGTGGCAGGAAAAGAAGTTAATTTTGTAAAAATGATGAATGATAAGGCAAAAGAGTTGGGATTGAAAAATTATAAATTTGTAAATTCTACAGGCCTAACGAACAAAGATTTAAAAGGACAGCATCCCGAAGGAACAACACCGGATGAAGAAAATAAAATGTCTGCAAGGGACGTCGCAATTTTAGCACAACATCTTATTAAGGATTATCCCAAAACATTAGATACAGCAAAAATCCCTAAAAAAGTATTCCAAGAGGGTGGAAAATACCCGATTAATATGGATAACTGGAATTGGATGTTAAAAGGTTTAGTTAAGCAATACGATGGCGTAGACGGCCTGAAAACAGGATCAACTCCAGAAGCCGGTGATTGCTTCACTGGTACGGTTGAAAGAAACGGTATGCGTTTTATTTCTGTAGTTATTAAAACAAGTTCTCATACAGCACGTTTTGATGAAACGAAGAAGTTATATGATTATGGATTTGCTAACTTTGAAATGAAGCAAATGTATAAAAAAGATTCTTCAGTAAAAGGACAAGAAACAGTAAGAGTAGAAAATGCAAAAGATAAAGATGTAGCAGTTCAAACAAAACAAGTTGTTTCACTTCCAGTGCCAAAAGGAAGTAAAGATGTTTATAAAACAGAATTTAAAGAAGCAAGTAAGGGACAAGAAGCACCTATTAAAAAGGGTGTTGCACTTGGTCAGATGGTAATTACACCAAAAGATACGAATGACCCTGGATTTTTATCTGGTAAGTCATTACAAGTAGATCTTGTAACAACATCAGCAGTGGAAGAAGCAAACTGGTTTACTCGTTCTATGCGCGGAATCGGCTCTTTCTTTAGTGGTATATGGAATAGTGCTGTTGATACAGTAAAAGGTTGGTTTTAAAAGCTCCTCATTGTAGGAGCTTTTTCTTATTCCCATTTTTCATACCTACTTTATGAAAAAGTAGTAGACAAGCATCTGATAGTTAATGGTATAATGTAAGAGTATTCTTAATTTTCGCCTTTAACGGGGGAAAGCAATTCACCTAGGGGGGTTTTTGTACATGACAAATGTAACAGGGACAGAACGTGTAAAACGTGGAATGGCAGAAATGCAAAAAGGCGGCGTTATTATGGACGTAGTTAACGCTGAACAAGCAAGGATTGCAGAAGAAGCAGGCGCAGTTGCCGTTATGGCATTAGAGCGTGTACCAGCAGATATTCGTGCAGCAGGTGGCGTTTCTCGTATGGCAGACCCAACGATTGTTGAAGAAGTTATGGGTGCGGTGTCAATTCCGGTTATGGCAAAATGCCGTATCGGTCATCTTGTAGAAGCACGTGTATTAGAATCATTAGGGGTAGACTATATCGATGAGAGTGAAGTATTAACTCCTGCTGATGAAGTATACCATTTAAATAAACGTGATTACACAGTTCCGTTTGTATGTGGTTGCCGTGATATCGGAGAAGCTGCACGTCGTATTGCAGAAGGTGCATCTATGCTTCGTACAAAAGGTGAGCCAGGAACAGGAAACATTGTAGAGGCAGTGCGTCATATGCGCCAAGTCAATGCAGAAATCCGTCAAGTTGCAAGTCTACGTGAAGATGAGTTAATGACATATGCAAAAAATACTGGTGCTCCTTATGAAGTACTACTTGAAATTAAACGCCTTGGTCGCTTGCCAGTTGTAAACTTTGCAGCAGGTGGTGTAGCAACACCAGCAGATGCAGCGTTAATGATGCAACTTGGTGCTGATGGTGTATTTGTTGGATCTGGTATCTTCAAATCAGAGAACCCAGAGAAATTTGCACGTGCAATCGTTGAAGCGACGACTCATTATGAAGATTACGAACTAATTGCAAGCCTTTCTAAAGGATTGGGTAATGCAATGAAAGGTGTCGAAATTTCAACGTTATTACCAGAACAACGCATGCAAGAGCGTGGATGGTAATTGAAGGAGAACTTTAAAATGGTGAAAATCGGTGTACTAGGTCTTCAAGGTGCAGTTCGTGAGCATGTAAAATCAGTTGAAGCAAGTGGTGCAGAAGCTGTTGTTGTAAAGCGTATAGAGCAACTTGAAGAGATTGATGGTCTTATTTTACCAGGCGGTGAAAGTACAACAATGCGTCGTCTTATTGATAAGTATGCTTTCATGGAACCACTTCGTACATTTGCGAAGTCTGGTAAACCAATGTTTGGTACATGTGCAGGTATGATTCTTCTTGCGAAAACACTTATTGGCTATGAAGAAGCACATATTGGTGCTATGGATATTACAGTTGAACGCAATGCGTTTGGACGCCAAAAAGATAGTTTTGAAGCCGCACTTTCAATGAAAGGTGTGGGGGAAGACTTTATTGGTGTATTTATCCGTGCTCCGTATGTTGTAGATGTCGCTGATAACGTTGAAGTACTTTCTAAGCACGGCGATCGAATGGTAGCGGTAAGACAAGATCAGTTTTTAGCTGCTTCATTCCATCCGGAATTAACGGATGATCATCGTGTGACAGCATACTTTGTCGAAATGGTAAAAGAAGCTAAAATGAAAAAAGTTGTGTAAGTAACTTGCAACTTGTATAAGATTATAGTAAATTGATGGTAACAATTTTATAAAATAAGCGTGTTGATAGGAAGTAGTAACAAATGTCGTTTCTTATAGAGAGTCGATGGTTGGTGGAAATCGATAGAAACAGTTTGTGAATCCATCCTGGAATGGAATGTGGAATATCTTTATGATTAGTAAACATTCCCGGTGAAGAGCCGTTATTTCTACTTGAGAGGAAAGTAGTAATGCTTTCAACTAGGGTGGCAACGCGGGTTAACTCCCGTCCCTTTGTATAGGGACGGGAGTTTTTTGTGTTTTATAAAATAAAAGGAGGAGTATATAATGCTTGATATTAAATTATTACGTACGAACTTTGAAGAAGTAAAAGCAAAATTGCAGCATAGAGGCGAAGATTTAACGGAGTTTGGTCGTTTTGAAGAGCTTGATACGAGAAGAAGAGAACTACTTGTTCAAACAGAAGAACTAAAAAGTAAACGTAACGAAGTGTCTCAACAAATTTCAGTATTAAAGCGTGAAAAGAAAGATGCAGAAGCTTTAATTTTAGAAATGCGTGAAGTTGGAGAAAAAGTAAAAGATCTTGATAATGAACTTCGTACAGTTGAAGAAGACTTAGAAAGATTAATGTTATCTATTCCAAATATTCCTCATGAATCTGCTCCAGTTGGTGAAACAGAGGATGATAATGTAGTAGCGCGTACTTGGGGAGAAGTGAAGGAATTTGCTTTTGAACCAAAACCACATTGGGATCTTGCTACAGATTTAGGAGTTTTAGATTTTGAGCGTGCGGGGAAAGTAACAGGAAGCCGCTTCGTATTTTACAAAGGTGCAGGCGCAAGATTAGAGCGTGCTTTAATTAGTTTTATGCTTGATCTTCATACTGACGAGCATGGATATGAAGAAGTGTTACCTCCGTATATGGTAAACCGTGCAAGTATGACAGGAACAGGACAACTTCCGAAGTTTGAAGAAGATGCATTCCGTATTGAAAGTGAAGATTACTTCTTAATTCCAACAGCAGAAGTACCTGTAACGAATATGCATCGTGATGAGATTTTAAATAAAGAGCAATTGCCTATAAGATATGCTGCATTTAGCTCTTGCTTCCGTTCTGAAGCAGGTTCAGCTGGTCGCGATACACGTGGTTTAATTCGCCAACATCAGTTCAATAAAGTAGAGCTTGTGAAGTTCGTAAAACCAGAAGATTCTTATGAAGAGTTAGAAAAATTAACAAATGATGCAGAACGCGTGTTACAATTATTAGAGTTGCCATATCGCGTTATGAGCATGTGCACAGGCGATTTAGGATTTACAGCAGCGAAGAAATACGATATTGAAGTATGGATTCCAAGCTATGGCACATATCGTGAAATTTCTTCTTGTAGTAATTTTGAAGCTTTCCAAGCGAGACGTGCAAATATCCGTTTCCGCCGTGAGCCAAACGGAAAACCAGAACATGTTCATACATTAAATGGATCTGGTCTTGCAATTGGACGTACGGTTGCAGCTATTTTAGAGAACTACCAACAAGAAGATGGTACAATTATAATTCCAGAAGTTCTTCGCCCTTATATGGGAGGAAAAACAGTTATTAAGTAAATTTAAACATTCATCGGTATGAGTGATTGGTAATTATGAGCGTTGTCAGTACTGTAATGTAGGAGGGGGAAAGTAAAATTTTCCTTTCCTCATAATTTATTTTAGTAGGGTTGACTAACTGTTTTTCTTTTGATATTATATTTGATGTCAATATGGAGGTATACCCAAGTCTGGCTGAAGGGATCGGTCTTGAAAACCGACAGGCGGCGAGAGTCGCGCGGGGGTTCGAATCCCTCTACCTCCTCCAGATATAATTGACAACAGCGCATATAAGTGGAGATTGGAGAACTCGTTACCAACACGTAACGAGTTTTTATTTTAAAACCAATCATAAAGTATGGTGTAAGGCGATTTTGTCCTTATTACACACTCATATTCCGATGATTATCTTCATAGATATGAAAGGAGTCAACATGGATCTTATTATACAAACGTTTCCTTTAGATGGAAAAACTTTATATTATGTACAATGTCCTGTCTGTAAGAACAATAGAATTTTAAACAGTGGTGCAAATGTATCGCGCATTATAAGCGATGATACATTCCGTAAACTTTGTGGTTGTACTTGTGATGTAAAGCAAGCTACGACAAAAGTAGAGGCGCCAAAAAAGGTTGAAAAACCAGCTGTAAAGAAAGAAGCAGCTCCAAAACGTACAGGTAAAGTATTAACGGCAGTGATTAACGGGAAAGAAATGACTGTTAAAGAGATTGCTGAAACATATGACATTAGTACAAGTACTGTTCGTCAGCGTATTAACGCTGGAAAACCTGAGAGTGAAATTATTGCTCCAACAAAGAAGAAGTAATTTAATAGGAAAACCCGTGCATATGCACGGGTTTTTTATTTTACAAGTTTACGTGTTTGTTTTAAGAAATGGCCAATTTTTTTAATGATTGGTTCGATTGAATCGCCATCTTTTAAAATATCGTATTCATTAATGTTTAATCGTAAAACAGGGCATGAATTGAAGTTGTTAATCCAGTTTTCGTAACGTCCGTGCATCTCTTTCCAATACTCAATTGGTGTTTGCTGCTCCATCGGGCGTCCGCGTTCTTGAATACGGTCTACAATATCATCGAAAGAACCTTCTAAGTAAATTAATAAGTCTGGATGAGGGAAGTAAGGAGTCATGACCATAGCATCAAATAAACCTTTGTATGTTTCATAATCAGTTTCCGTCATTGTACCTTTTTCATGATGCATCTTTGCGAAAATTCCAGTGTCTTCATAGATAGAACGGTCTTGAACAAAACCACCACCGTATTCAAAAATTCTCTTTTGTTCTTTAAATCGTTCTGCTAAGAAGTATACTTGCAAGTGGAAGCTCCAGCGTGTGAAATCGGCATAGAACTTGTCCAAATATGGATTAGAATCTACTTTTTCAAATGATGTGCGATAACCTAAAGCGTTAGCTAGTGCAGTTGTCATAGTTGATTTTCCGACACCTACTGTTCCAGCGATAGTAATTACTGCATCATTCGGTATATCATATTTTTGCCTTAAATTCATTATTATTTCGACTCCTTTAAGAGAGTATTTTGAAGGGCGGATAGGATGACGTTTAAATCATCGGGATTTTGTACAAAATCCATATCATCTCCGTTAAATTTCAACACTGGGATATCTGGATGGTCCTTTTTAAAAGTATCCATTGCTGTTTCGTAATCTTTTGTGAGCTGTAGTAAGTAATTTGGATCCATATTTTTTTCGAATTCTCTTCCGCGCATTGCGATTCGTTTTTGTAATGTTTCCAGGCTAGCTGTTAAATAAACGATGACATTTGGTACAGGCATATCTTGTGTAAGGATACGATAGATTTGCATGTATTTGTCATATTGAGAATCTTTTAATGTACGTGATGCGAAAATTAAATTTTTAAATATATGATAATCTGCTACTACTGGCTTCCTTTGATTCAAATACTTTATGTTAATGTCTTCTAGTTGTTTGTATCTATTACAAAGAAAGAACATCTCTGTTTGAAAACTCCATTCGTCGATGTCTTCATAGAACTTTCCTAAAAAAGGGTTTTCATCAACAATCTCTTTTAGTAAGTGGAGTTGCATGTGAGTTGAAATTTCCTTCGCAAGTGAAGTTTTTCCAACACCAATTGGTCCTTCAACCGTGATAAATGGTACTCCGGTCACGCTGTTTCCTCCTTTCAATCAGTGATTTGCCGTGACTACTAAAAACACAAAACAGAATTATTGTAGCACAAGAGGGAAGCGAGCGGGTTAATTTGATATAAAAAGTTAGAAAATAGATATATGTATTAATTAATTTTTATTTGAGATGACGGTATTATATTTGCTTTCAATGTAGCTTCCATTATTTTTAAAGCATGCAGATTGTCCTGATCATTGTTAGAGGCAATGCAATCCTGTGGTACATACAGTGTATAATTTCTCATATGAGCATCGTTAGCAGTAAATAGGATACATATATTTCCAGCAACTCCTGTTAATATCAGATTTTCTATTTTTAAATAGCCCAATAAAGAATTCAAAGGCGTTTCATAAAAAGCAGAGTAATGTGGTTTAATAAAAATGTAATCATCAGAATGTGGAGCAATCTTATGAATTATATTTTCACTATACTCATTTGTACAATGAGTAATCAGTTGGTCAATATCAGATCTCCAAAGTTGATAATGGTCATTAACATAAATTATGGGATAGCCGAAGGCTTTCATTGTTTTCTTTAATTGTAAAATAGGATTTGTTATAGTTTCGCATTTTTTTGCCAGGATGGGCCCGTGGGAAAATTGAAAGTCATTAATCATATCAATAATGAGCAAAGCAGTGTTTTTCATATGTAATCCCCTCTCTTTTTCTTTTAGGGTGGATTGAATTTATAAAAGTTATCCCACGTGTAGTAAATGGAAAAAGGTTTATTTTATTTGTGATGAAAGGACTAGGTTATGGAACAAGATCAAGATATTTATTTTATGCAACTAGCGATAGAAGAGGCTAAAAAGGCAGAGGAAATACAAGAAGTACCAATTGGTGCAGTCATAGTGTTAGATGGTGAGGTAATTAGTGTTGCTCATAATTTAAGGGAAACTGAGCAACGATCAATCGCTCATGCCGAGTTGTTAGCGATTGATGAAGCTTGCAAAAATCTAGGGACATGGCGTTTAGAAGATGCAACGTTATATGTAACCTTAGAGCCCTGTCCAATGTGTGCGGGTGGAATTGTTTTATCACGAGTGAAGCGAGTTGTATATGGTGCAAGTGATCCGAAGGGCGGATGTGCAGGAACATTAATGAATCTTTTAACAGATGAACGTTTTAATCATCAATGTGAAGTAGTCACTGGTGTATTAGAAGAAGAGTGCGGTACGTTGCTAACAAACTTTTTTAGAGAGCTTCGTAAAAAAAGAAAAGCGATAAAAAAATTAGAGAACAGTAACGAGAATTAACGCATTTGCATTTTATAAAAAAACAAGTTATACTGATAATGCCTTTAATGAAGGCAACCGAATATTGGTTTTAACTTTGCCGTGCTAAGCGGGGAGGTAGCGGTGCCCTATACTCGCAATCCGCTCTAGCGAGGCCGAATCCCTTCTCGAGGTTATGTTGCTGTAAGGTCTGCCTTAAGTAAGTGGTGTTGACGTTTGGGTCCTGCGCAACGGGACCCCGTGAACCTTGTCAGGTCCGGAAGGAAGCAGCAATAAGCGGGTTTTCTCGTGTGCCGCAGGAGTGCCTGAACCGAGCTAACTGCTTGAGTAACGCTTATGGTACGTAATCGACAGAAGGTGCACGGCAGTTATATATGTATACAAAACTCACCTTGATACAAGGTGAGTTTTTTGTATGGAAAATAACTTTTGGAATCTATAAACAGAATGGGTTATAATATATAAGATAATAACCTTTGAGGGAGGCCGTATTTTCGTGTCATACCAAGCGTTATACCGAACATGGAGACCGCAAAAGTTCGAAGATGTAGTCGGTCAAAAGCACGTAACAAAAACGTTGCAAAATGCCCTTCTTCAAGAGAAAGTTTCACATGCTTATTTATTTTCTGGTCCGAGGGGAACAGGAAAAACGACGATTGCAAAAGTATTTGCAAAAGCAATTAACTGTGAACATGCTCCGGTAGCTGAACCTTGTAATGAATGTCCTTCTTGTTTAGGAATTACACAAGGATCTATTTCAGATGTATTAGAAATTGATGCGGCTTCAAATAACGGTGTAGATGAAATTCGAGATATAAGAGATAAAGTAAAATATGCTCCAAGTGCTGTAGAATATAAAGTATACATTATCGATGAGGTTCACATGCTTTCTATGGGTGCCTTTAATGCTCTTCTAAAAACTTTAGAAGAGCCACCAGGACATGTTATCTTTATTTTAGCGACAACAGAACCACATAAGATTCCACCTACGATTATTTCGAGATGTCAGCGATTTGAATTCCGAAAAATATCAGTAAATGATATTGTTGAGAGATTATCGACGGTTGTGACAAATGAGGGTACGCAAGTAGAAGAGGAAGCACTACAAATTGTTGCTCGTGCTGCCGAGGGTGGTATGCGTGATGCACTTAGCCTTATTGATCAGGCTATATCTTATAGTGATGATGCAGTTACGACAGAAGATGTTTTAGCTGTAACAGGCTCTGTTTCTCAGCAATATTTAGGTAACCTAGTAGAATGTATACGTGAAAATGATGTATCAAGAGCATTACGTATCATAGATGAGATGATGAGTAAAGGGAAGGATCCAGTTCGATTTATGGAAGATTTCATTTACTATTATCGTGATATGCTTTTATATCAAACTTCACCACAACTAGAACATATGTTGGAACGAGTAATTGTAGATGATCAATTCCGCATGTTAAGTGAAGAAATGCAGCCGGAAGTAATCTATGAGATTATTCATAGTCTTAGTAAAGGGCAACAAGAGATGAAGTGGACAAACCATCCACGAATTTTCTTAGAAGTTGTGATGGTACAACTGTGTCAGCAGTTTATGATGCAAGCAAACGGTGCAGATCGTTTACAAGCGGTTATGAACAGAATGCAGCAACTGGAGAAAGAATTAGAACAAGTTAAAAAGAATGGTGTACCAGCTGGCGTGCAACCTGAAGTAAGAGAGACGCGTGCAACACCAAAACCAATGCGAACGGGAAGTATGAAAATTCCTGTTGGACGTGTAAATGAAGTGTTGAAGCAGGCGAAGCGTCAAGAATTAGAACAATTGAAAGCCGTATGGGGTGAGTTGTTAGGAAGACTCAAATCGTATAACAAAGTGGCATTTGCTGTTTTATTAGAAAATAGTGAGCCAGTAGCGGCTTCAGATGATACTTATGTGTTAGCATTTCAATATGAGATTCATTGTAAAATGGCGAGTGAAAATCGTGAAGCAATGGATACGCTGGAACAAATTCTTTTTGAATTGCTAAGTAAAAAGTTAAATATGATTGCTATCCCGAAAAGTGAATGGGGTAAAATTCGTGAGGACTTTTTACAACGCGAAGGCGGGGATTCTGAAGAAAGCCCAGAGCAAAAAGAAGATCCCCTCATAGAAGAAGCAGTAAAATTAGTAGGGCAAGAACTTATTGAAATAAAAGAATAACTATTATTAGGAGGAATTAAATATGATGCGTGGCGGAATGGGAAATATGAATAACATGATGAAACAAATGCAAAAGATGCAAAAAGACATGGCAAAAGCACAGGAAGAGCTTGGTGAAAAAACGGTTGAAGGTACAGCTGGCGGTGGAATGGTTTCTGTAATTGCAAATGGCCATAAGCAAGTTCTTGAAGTGAAAATTAAAGAAGAAGTTGTAGATCCAGAAGATATCGAAATGTTACAAGATTTAGTGCTAGCTGCAACGAACGATGCACTTAAAAAGGTTGATGAACTTTCAAATTCTACAATGGGTAAATTTACAAAAGGCTTAAACTTACCAGGTGGAATGTTCTAGGAGGATATTGATATATGCATTATCCAGAGCCAATATCAAAATTAATCGATAGTTTTATGAAATTGCCAGGAATCGGACCGAAAACAGCGGTTCGATTGGCATTTTTCGTATTAGATATGAAAGAAGACGATGTGTTAGGTTTTGCGAAAGCACTTGTGAATGCGAAGCGAGATCTAGCGTATTGTTCTGTATGCGGACATATTACTGACCGTGATCCTTGTTATATTTGTGATGATTCACATCGAGATCAAACGGTTGTCTGTGTCGTGCAAGAACCGAAAGATGTAATCGCGATGGAAAAAATGAAAGAGTATCAAGGTGTATATCATGTGTTACGTGGTGCGATTTCCCCGATGGAGGGAATTGGACCGGAAGACATTAATATCCCGCAACTCTTAAAGCGACTGCACGATGAAACGGTACAAGAAGTGATATTGGCAACAAACCCTAACATTGAAGGGGAAGCTACAGCGATGTATATATCCCGCCTCTTAAAGCCGACAGGTATTAAAGTAACTCGTATTGCACATGGTCTACCAGTTGGTGGAGATTTAGAATATGCAGATGAAGTAACTCTGTCAAAAGCGCTAGAAGGCCGCAGAGAAGTATAAGAGGAGAAACAAAAATGTTCTTTCAAAAAAAGGGTAAATTGCGTAAAGAGTATGACGATAAGTTAATTGTACTATTAGAAAAAGTAAAGAATGAATGGTTACGTCAAAAGAGAATGGTTGAACAAAGTGTTGAGCCGTCTCCAGATGTAATTTGTTCTTTGAAAATAGCGGAGGCGAAATATTTCTTCTTGTTAAAAGAAGCGAAGCGTCGCCCTGTAAAAATGGAACAATGGTAAAAGGTTCTGCTTTTTAAGCGGAACCTTTTATTTTTTATTTGTTAAAGTAGAGGGGTTATTTCGTTTTAAAAGAATCGTTGAGGATTCTGATGGGTTTGTATGAAGAAAATGTTGCTGCGTAAAAGTTATCACAATGGGCCGACTGGAGTTATAGGATAAACGTTCTTTTTTATCGTCTTGTCCCATACATATAGATATGTATAGGTCATTCATAAGGAGGAAAAAATGAATTCTACCATTATTATTGTTGGTATTCTATCTCTTGTTTTTATTTTTCTTGTTTTTGGTGTTTCTTCTAAACCATTGCGTTTTATAGGTAAAATACTTTTTCATGTTACTTTAGGAATAGCATTGCTCTTTATCGTAAATGTTGTAGGGACATATTTTGATTTTCATATTCCGATTAACGCAGGTACAGCGACAGTAACAAGTTTATTAGGCTTACCCGGTGTTGCTGCATTAGTAATAATTAAGCTGTATATCATGCCAAGATAAAATTATTTTGGCATTTTTTTAAAAAGTGTTGACTAAAGAATGTTTAATATGATAAATTAATAAGCGTCGTCAGGAACGAAAGAAAAAAGTTGTTGACAGATTTAACGATAAATGTTAAATTATAAAAGTCGCTGAAACGCGATGTTGAACTTTGAAAACTAAACGAAACAAACAACGTGAAACGTCAATTTTTATTTTTAGATGCTAGACAAACTAACTTTATTGGAGAGTTTGATCCTGGCTCAGGATGAACGCTGGCGGCGTGCCTAATACATGCAAGTCGAGCGAATGGATTGAGAGCTTGCTCTCAAGAAGTTAGCGGCGGACGGGTGAGTAACACGTGGGTAACCTGCCCATAAGACTGGGATAACTCCGGGAAACCGGGGCTAATACCGGATAACATTTTGAACTGCATGGTTCGAAATTGAAAGGCGGCTTCGGCTGTCACTTATGGATGGACCCGCGTCGCATTAGCTAGTTGGTGAGGTAACGGCTCACCAAGGCAACGATGCGTAGCCGACCTGAGAGGGTGATCGGCCACACTGGGACTGAGACACGGCCCAGACTCCTACGGGAGGCAGCAGTAGGGAATCTTCCGCAATGGACGAAAGTCTGACGGAGCAACGCCGCGTGAGTGATGAAGGCTTTCGGGTCGTAAAACTCTGTTGTTAGGGAAGAACAAGTGCTAGTTGAATAAGCTGGCACCTTGACGGTACCTAACCAGAAAGCCACGGCTAACTACGTGCCAGCAGCCGCGGTAATACGTAGGTGGCAAGCGTTATCCGGAATTATTGGGCGTAAAGCGCGCGCAGGTGGTTTCTTAAGTCTGATGTGAAAGCCCACGGCTCAACCGTGGAGGGTCATTGGAAACTGGGAGACTTGAGTGCAGAAGAGGAAAGTGGAATTCCATGTGTAGCGGTGAAATGCGTAGAGATATGGAGGAACACCAGTGGCGAAGGCGACTTTCTGGTCTGTAACTGACACTGAGGCGCGAAAGCGTGGGGAGCAAACAGGATTAGATACCCTGGTAGTCCACGCCGTAAACGATGAGTGCTAAGTGTTAGAGGGTTTCCGCCCTTTAGTGCTGAAGTTAACGCATTAAGCACTCCGCCTGGGGAGTACGGCCGCAAGGCTGAAACTCAAAGGAATTGACGGGGGCCCGCACAAGCGGTGGAGCATGTGGTTTAATTCGAAGCAACGCGAAGAACCTTACCAGGTCTTGACATCCTCTGAAAACCCTAGAGATAGGGCTTCTCCTTCGGGAGCAGAGTGACAGGTGGTGCATGGTTGTCGTCAGCTCGTGTCGTGAGATGTTGGGTTAAGTCCCGCAACGAGCGCAACCCTTGATCTTAGTTGCCATCATTAAGTTGGGCACTCTAAGGTGACTGCCGGTGACAAACCGGAGGAAGGTGGGGATGACGTCAAATCATCATGCCCCTTATGACCTGGGCTACACACGTGCTACAATGGACGGTACAAAGAGCTGCAAGACCGCGAGGTGGAGCTAATCTCATAAAACCGTTCTCAGTTCGGATTGTAGGCTGCAACTCGCCTACATGAAGCTGGAATCGCTAGTAATCGCGGATCAGCATGCCGCGGTGAATACGTTCCCGGGCCTTGTACACACCGCCCGTCACACCACGAGAGTTTGTAACACCCGAAGTCGGTGGGGTAACCTTTTTGGAGCCAGCCGCCTAAGGTGGGACAGATGATTGGGGTGAAGTCGTAACAAGGTAGCCGTATCGGAAGGTGCGGCTGGATCACCTCCTTTCTATGGAGAATTGATGAACGCTGTTCATCAATATAAGTTTCCGTGTTTCGTTTTCGTTTAGTTTTGAGAGTTCAATTCAATATTGACTCTTAAATGAGGATATGATATAAATAAATCCTGCAATTTGTATGGGCCTATAGCTCAGCTGGTTAGAGCGCACGCCTGATAAGCGTGAGGTCGATGGTTCGAGTCCATTTAGGCCCACCATACATTTTTGGGGCCTTAGCTCAGCTGGGAGAGCGCCTGCCTTGCACGCAGGAGGTCAGCGGTTCGATCCCGCTAGGCTCCACCAAAAAGCTATCTTATATAGCAAATGGTATGTTCTTTGAAAACTAGATAACAGTGTAGCTCATATTTTTTAATTTTAGTTTGGTTAAGTTAGAAAGGGCGCACGGTGGATGCCTTGACACTAGGAGTCGATGAAGGACGGGACTAACGCCGATATGCTTCGGGGAGCTGTAAGTAAGCTTTGATCCGAAGATTTCCGAATGGGGAAACCCACTATACGTAATGGTATGGTATCCTTACCTGAATACATAGGGTATGGAAGACAGACCCAGGGAACTGAAACATCTAAGTACCTGGAGGAAGAGAAAGCAAATGCGATTTCCTGAGTAGCGGCGAGCGAAACGGAATCTAGCCCAAACCAAGAGGCTTGCCTCTTGGGGTTGTAGGACATTCTATACGGAGTTACAAAGGAACGAGGTAGACGAAGCGACCTGGAAAGGTCCGTCGTAGAGGGTAACAACCCCGTAGTCGAAACTTCGTTCTCTCTTGAATGTATCCTGAGTACGGCGGAACACGTGAAATTCCGTCGGAATCTGGGAGGACCATCTCCCAAGGCTAAATACTCCCTAGTGATCGATAGTGAACCAGTACCGTGAGGGAAAGGTGAAAAGCACCCCGGAAGGGGAGTGAAAGAGATCCTGAAACCGTGTGCCTACAAATAGTCAGAGCCCGTTAATGGGTGATGGCGTGCCTTTTGTAGAATGAACCGGCGAGTTACGATCCCGTGCGAGGTTAAGTTGAAGAGACGGAGCCGCAGCGAAAGCGAGTCTGAATAGGGCGTTTAGTACGTGGTCGTAGACCCGAAACCAGGTGATCTACCCATGTCCAGGGTGAAGTTCAGGTAACACTGAATGGAGGCCCGAACCCACGCACGTTGAAAAGTGCGGGGATGAGGTGTGGGTAGCGGAGAAATTCCAATCGAACCTGGAGATAGCTGGTTCTCCCCGAAATAGCTTTAGGGCTAGCCTTAAGTGTAAGAGTCTTGGAGGTAGAGCACTGATTGAACTAGGGGTCCTCATCGGATTACCGAATTCAGTCAAACTCCGAATGCCAATGACTTATCCTTAGGAGTCAGACTGCGAGTGATAAGATCCGTAGTCAAGAGGGAAACAGCCCAGATCGCCAGCTAAGGTCCCAAAGTGTGTATTAAGTGGAAAAGGATGTGGAGTTGCTTAGACAACTAGGATGTTGGCTTAGAAGCAGCCACCATTTAAAGAGTGCGTAATAGCTCACTAGTCGAGTGACTCTGCGCCGAAAATGTACCGGGGCTAAATACACCACCGAAGCTGCGAATTGATACCAATGGTATCAGTGGTAGGGGAGCGTTCTAAGTGCAGTGAAGTCAGACCGGAAGGACTGGTGGAGCGCTTAGAAGTGAGAATGCCGGTATGAGTAGCGAAAGACGGGTGAGAATCCCGTCCACCGAATGCCTAAGGTTTCCTGAGGAAGGCTCGTCCGCTCAGGGTTAGTCAGGACCTAAGCCGAGGCCGACAGGCGTAGGCGATGGACAACAGGTTGATATTCCTGTACCACCTCTTTATCGTTTGAGCAATGGAGGGACGCAGAAGGATAGAAGAAGCGTGCGATTGGTTGTGCACGTCCAAGCAGTTAGGCTGATAAGTAGGCAAATCCGCTTATCGTGAAGGCTGAGCTGTGATGGGGAAGCTCCTTATGGAGCGAAGTCTTTGATTCCCCGCTGCCAAGAAAAGCTTCTAGCGAGATAAAAGGTGCCTGTACCGCAAACCGACACAGGTAGGCGAGGAGAGAATCCTAAGGTGTGCGAGAGAACTCTGGTTAAGGAACTCGGCAAAATGACCCCGTAACTTCGGGAGAAGGGGTGCTTTCTTAACGGAAAGCCGCAGTGAATAGGCCCAAGCGACTGTTTAGCAAAAACACAGGTCTCTGCGAAGCCGTAAGGCGAAGTATAGGGGCTGACACCTGCCCGGTGCTGGAAGGTTAAGGAGAGGGGTTAGCGTAAGCGAAGCTCTGAACTGAAGCCCCAGTAAACGGCGGCCGTAACTATAACGGTCCTAAGGTAGCGAAATTCCTTGTCGGGTAAGTTCCGACCCGCACGAAAGGTGTAACGATTTGGGCACTGTCTCAACCAGAGACTCGGTGAAATTATAGTACCTGTGAAGATGCAGGTTACCCGCGACAGGACGGAAAGACCCCGTGGAGCTTTACTGTAGCCTGATATTGAATTTTGGTACAGTTTGTACAGGATAGGCGGGAGCCATTGAAACCGGAGCGCTAGCTTCGGTGGAGGCGCTGGTGGGATACCGCCCTGACTGTATTGAAATTCTAACCTACGGGTCTTATCGACCCGGGAGACAGTGTCAGGTGGGCAGTTTGACTGGGGCGGTCGCCTCCTAAAGTGTAACGGAGGCGCCCAAAGGTTCCCTCAGAATGGTTGGAAATCATTCGTAGAGTGCAAAGGCATAAGGGAGCTTGACTGCGAGACCTACAAGTCGAGCAGGGACGAAAGTCGGGCTTAGTGATCCGGTGGTTCCGCATGGAAGGGCCATCGCTCAACGGATAAAAGCTACCCCGGGGATAACAGGCTTATCTCCCCCAAGAGTCCACATCGACGGGGAGGTTTGGCACCTCGATGTCGGCTCATCGCATCCTGGGGCTGTAGTCGGTCCCAAGGGTTGGGCTGTTCGCCCATTAAAGCGGTACGCGAGCTGGGTTCAGAACGTCGTGAGACAGTTCGGTCCCTATCCGTCGTGGGCGTAGGAAATTTGAGAGGAGCTGTCCTTAGTACGAGAGGACCGGGATGGACGCACCGCTGGTGTACCAGTTGTTCTGCCAAGGGCATAGCTGGGTAGCTATGTGCGGAAGGGATAAGTGCTGAAAGCATCTAAGCATGAAGCCCCCCTCAAGATGAGATTTCCCATAGCGTAAGCTAGTAAGATCCCTGAAAGATGATCAGGTTGATAGGTTCGAGGTGGAAGCATGGTGACATGTGGAGCTGACGAATACTAATAGATCGAGGACTTAACCATATAATATGTAGCAAATGTTATCTAGTTTTGAAGGAATATGCCTTCATAGTTTGGTGATGATGGCAGAGAGGTCACACCCGTTCCCGTACCGAACACGGAAGTTAAGCTCTCTAGCGCCGATGGTAGTTGGGACCTTGTCCCTGTGAGAGTAGGACGTCGCCAAGCAACTAAAACACAAGTCTTTTGATTTGTGTTTTTTTGTATTGTTAAACAGTGCATAAAAGAAGTAATGGTAATACAAACACGTTGCCCAAGAGTAAATCATATTATATAAGAGATGGATGTATATTTTTCTGTAAATTGTTAAGGAATAGAGGTATCAAATATGTTTATTTAAATAAAGGGAGGGAAGGTTATGAAATTACAAAGTGAAATTTGCATTGTTTGTGAGACAAAAAGAGAAGAAGGTATATATGTTTATAATAATTTGATATGTCATGAATGTGAAAAAGATATGGTGAGTACTGAGACAGATGATCCAAAATATATACATTATTTAAAACAGCTTCGGAAGTTAGAAGTATCATATTTATAAATAGGCATCTGCCTATTATTTTTTTTGCCTTAATATCTGTATAATAGATACAGAATGAATAATAAGGAAGAGATAGATATGAATCAAAAGCGTATGCCTTTATATGAGGCGTTAATAGAGTTTAAAGAAAGAGAACCACTGTCCTTTCATGTTCCAGGTCATAAGAATGGTGTAAACTTCCCTCAGGAAGCCATTGGGGAGTTTAAAGATATACTATCCATTGATGTAACCGAACTAACAGGGTTAGACGATTTACATAGTCCGTTTGAATGTATAGATGAAGCACAAAAATTATTAGCTGATGTATATGGTGCGGAAAAAAGTTATTTTTTAATTAATGGTTCAACGGTCGGAAATCTAGCAATGATTTTATCTTGCTGCGGTGAGCGTGATATTGTCCTTGTACAAAGAAATTGTCATAAATCAATCATTAATGGATTAAAACTAGCGGGTGCGAATCCAATTTTTCTAGACCCATGGATTGATGAGGCATATAACGTACCAGTAGGAATTGGTGATGAAGTTATTAAAGGGGCAATTAAAAGATATCCTAATGCTAAAGCCCTCATTTTAACGCATCCTAATTATTATGGTATGGGGATAGATTTAGAAGCAAGTATTGCTTATGCACATGCACATAAAATCCCTGTTTTAGTAGACGAAGCTCATGGAGCACACTTTTGCTTAGGGGAACCATTTCCAAAGTCAGCATTAGCATATGGTGCAGATATTGTGGTTCATTCTGCACATAAAACATTACCTGCGATGACAATGGGATCTTATTTACATATAAATAGTCATTTAGTGAATGAAGAAAGAGTTTCTGCTTATTTGAGTATGCTACAATCTAGTAGTCCGTCATATCCAATTATGGCTTCACTTGATATAGCGCGCTTTACACTAGCAAGTATAAAGGAAAAAGGTCATGATGAAATTGTCGAGTTTTTACGGAGATTTAAAAAAGGATTGTGTTCCATTTCGCAAATAGCTGTTTTACAATATCCGTTGCAAGATGATTTAAAGATTACTGTACAAACTCGTTGTCAGTTATCAGGATATGAATTACAGTCTGTATTTGAAAGGGCCGGAATATATACAGAAATGGCAGATCCATATAATGTCCTACTTATTTTACCTCTACAAGCAAAAGAGGAGTACATGAGGGCTATAGAGATAATTCGAGTTGCGTTGGAACATTATGAGGTGAAAGACAAGAACGAATCTATTCGTTATACTTATAAAAGAGAATCCTCTCCTTTACCGTATACATATAAACAATTAGAAGGATACAAAACAAAAGTAGTACCTATAGAAGAAGCGGTAGGGATGATAGCGGCGGAAATGATAATTCCATATCCGCCTGGAATTCCATTGATTATGTATGGAGAGAGAATTACTTCAGAACATAAAGAACAAATTATGTATTTAGAGAAAACAGGAGCTCGTTTTCAAGGTAGCACGAAAGATATGAAAGTGTATGATATAGAAAGTAGGTTTTAGGATGAAGGGATTATTTGTAACAATTGAGGGGCCAGAAGGTTCGGGTAAAACAACGTTAATTAAAAAATTATTACCATACTTTGAGCAAAAAGAACAAAAGGTAATGGCGACGAGAGAACCAGGTGGTATAGCAATTTCTGAAGATATTAGAACAATTCTACATAAACAAGAATATACGATGATGGAAGCACGTACAGAGGCGCTTCTTTATGCTGCTGCACGTAGACAACATTTAGTAGAAAAAGTTATGCCAGCGCTTAATGAGAACTATCTTGTATTATGTGATCGTTTTATAGATAGCTCTTTAGCGTATCAAGGATATGCAAGAGGCTTAGGAATGGATAAAGTATTTGAAATAAATCGCTTCGCAACAGAAGACTGTATGCCTAGTGTAACGATTTACTTAGACATTGAACCAGAGATTGGTTTAGCTCGCATTGAAAAAGATGCGGGGCGTGAAGTGAATCGATTAGATATGGAAGATATCTCTTTCCATAAACGTGTACGTGAAGGGTATTTAGAAGTTGTAGAACGTTTTTCTGATCGTATTGTATTAGTAAATGCTGATCAACCAATGGAAAAACTTATAGAAGAAGTTGTTCAGATTATAGAAGATAAATTGTTATAATAGAAGGAAAGAATGAAATAAGTGAGGTATGCATTATGAAGAAGACGTGGGAGCAGCTTTCTGCTATACAGCCCATCGGTGTAAAAATGTTGATGAATAGCATTGCAAAAGAGCGTATATCCCACGCTTACTTGTTAGAAGGAGGGAAAGGAACAGGGAAGTTTGCAACAGCGATTCAAATGGCAAAGAGTTTCCTCTGCTCTCAAAGGAATGAGGTAGAACCATGTCATGTATGTACAAATTGTAAACGAATTGACTCAGGTAACCACCCTAACCTACATATTGTAAAACCAGATGGATTATCTATTAAAAAGCAACAAATTCATGATTTACAGGAAGAATTTTCAAAAACAGGATTAGAGGCAAATAAAAAAGTTTATATTATCGAGCATGCAGATCGTATGACAGCAAATGCGGCAAATACACTATTGAAATTTCTAGAGGAACCGAGTAGTGATACAACAGCTATTTTACTTACTGAACAAAGTCATCAAATTTTAAATACGATTTTATCTCGCTGTCAAGTTGTTACATTTAGACCGTTACCTACGGAGTCTTTAAGTAGAAGATTACAGGATGAAGGCATTACATCCTCTTTATCAACTCTAGCTGCACAGCTTACGAATAGTTTTGATGAAGCTTTAGCTTTATGTAATGATGAATGGTTTGCACAAGCACGAACTTTAGTGATAAAATTATGTGAAGCGCTCGAAAAAGATAAAGCCTCTATTTTTTTTGTACAAGAAAAATGGGGAAAACACTTTGGAGAGAAAGAACAGTTACAGCAAGGTTTAGATATGTTGCTCCTTATTTATAAGGATTTATTATATGTTCAACTTGGAGAAGAAGATCGTCTTGTTTTTCATGAGCAGAAAGAGATGTTTGAATCTTTTTCCTATGCTCAGAAGCGCATTGTATCAGCTCTCTTTAATATATTAGAGGCAAAAAATAGAATCAACGCTAATGTAAATGCGCAGCTTGTGTTCGAACAGTTAGTGTTGCGGTTGCAGGAGGGATGACCGTTTTGTATGATGTAGTAGGTGTTCGCTTTAAGAAGGCCGGCAAGGTATATTACTTTGATCCGAATCAGTTCGATATCTCTGAGAATGAGTTTGTAATTGTAGAAACGGTAAGAGGTATTGAATACGGAAAAGTAGTTATTACCAAAAAGCAAGTTGATGAAAACGATGTTGTGTTACCGTTAAAAAAGGTTATTCGTATCGCAAATGAAAATGATCGTACCATTGTTGACGAGAACAAACATGCTGCGAAAGAGGCATATCAAGTTTGTCAACAAAAGGTAGTAGAGCATAATCTAGATATGAAACTTGTAGATGTAGAGTATACGTTCGATCGTAATAAGATTATTTTCTACTTTACTGCAGATGGTCGGATTGATTTCCGCGAACTAGTGAAAGACTTAGCGGCAATTTTTAGGACGAGAATTGAACTAAGACAAATTGGTGTTCGTGATGAAGCGAAGATGCTTGGTGGTATTGGTCCATGTGGTCGTATGCTTTGTTGTTCTACTTTTTTAGGAGATTTTGAACCTGTATCCATTAAAATGGCAAAGGATCAAAATTTATCATTAAATCCTGCAAAAATTTCTGGTTTATGTGGTCGCTTAATGTGTTGCTTAAAATATGAGAATGATGAATATGAGGCAGCAAAGGAACAACTTCCTGATTTAGATCAACGTATACAAACACCACATGGTACTGGCCGTGTTATCGGATTAAATATTTTAGAAAGATTAATTCAAGTGGAGCTAGTAGACAAGGAACGGATAGTAGAATATACGTTAGATGAGTTAGTGAATAAAGGGGTCGTTTCGAGTCAAACCACAGATTAATGAGGTGGGTGCTTGTGGAGAAAAAAGATATTTTTGCATCGGTTTCTAGTATGGAAGAGCAAATTGGACATTTATATAAACAGTTGGGTGAATTAAAACAACATCTTGCAGAGTTGTTGGAAGAAAATCAACATATAAAAATGGAAAATGAAAATTTGCGACACCGTTTTGAAGAAGTGCAGAATAAAGAAAAACAAAAAGCTCAAAAACGTAAAGAAGTGAAGCCGAAGACGGATATTGGTGAAGGCTATGACAATTTAGCAAGACTATATCAAGAAGGTTTCCATATTTGCAATCTACATTATGGAAGTGTACGTAAAGAGGGAGATTGTTTATTCTGTCTGTCATTTTTAAATAAAAAGTGAAATTACCTTTCCAATTATAATTGGAAAGGTAATTTTTTATACATGAGAATAGAACAAAATGTATTTGTATATTAGTAGAAGATGAAATAGGGTAGGTTAAGTGTAAGAAAAGGAGTAATATATGAATTTATACGAAGATGAACGTTTAGATTATTTATTAGCGCAAGATATGAAGATTATACAAAGTCCATCGGTGTTTAATTTCTCTTTAGATGCCGTTTTACTTGCAGATTTTGCTTGGGTGCCAATTCAAAAAGGAAATTTACTTGATTTGTGCACAGGTAATGCGGTTGTGCCCCTTCTATTAAGCACGAGAACAAAAGGGAATATTACAGGTGTGGAAATTCAAGAACGTTTATATGATATGGGAATAAGAAGTGTTCAATACAATAAGTTAGAAGAAAGAATTCAACTCATACATGGAGATTTGAAAGATATGCCAGAGAAACTTGGGCGCCATCAATATGATGTTGTTACATGTAACCCTCCTTATTTTCAAACACCTCAAACGTCTGAGAAAAATATGAATGAACATTTAGCAATAGCTCGTCATGAAATTATGTGTACGTTAGAAGATGTTGTATCTGCAAGTAGTCAGCTAGTAAAACAAGGTGGGAAAGTAGCGTTTGTACATCGCCCAGGTCGTTTACTCGACATTGTTACATTAATGCGTAAATACAAAATTGAACCAAAGCGTGTGCGATTTGTTTATCCTAAGGCAGGTAAAGAAGCAAATACATTGTTAATTGAAGGAATTAAGGATGGGAACGCAGATTTGAAAATCCTACCACCTCTTTTTGTATACGAAGAAAATAACGAATATACAAAGGAGATTCGTTCAATTTTATATGGAGAAGAATAAGCATTGTTTTTATGTGGTGGAATGTTCTGATGGAAGTTATTATGCTGGATATACAAATCATATAGAAAAACGGATTCAGACTCATAATAGTGGAAAAGGTGCTAGATATACACGTGCTAGACTTCCAGTTGTTTTAAGGTATGTAGAGAATCATGAGGATAAACGAACAGCTATGCAGGCTGAATATCATTTTAAGCAGTTAACGAGAAAACAAAAAGAAGAATATATGCAAAAAGGAGAACGCTATGTGGCAGCAAAAAAGCTTTCAACAAAATGAAAAGGGGATGTTATATCTAGTACCTACTCCAATTGGAAATTTAGAAGATATGACATTTCGTGCAATTCGGATTTTAAAAGAGGTAGATGTTATTGCAGCGGAAGATACAAGACAAACAAAAAAACTTTGTAATTATTTCGAAATTGAAACACCTGTCATGAGTTACCATGAGCATAATAAAGAAGTAAGTGGAAAGAAAATATTAGAGAAGCTAGAGGAAGGGAAGAATATAGCACTTGTTAGTGATGCTGGTATGCCGTGTATTTCCGATCCAGGCTACGATATTGTTGTCGAGGCCGTAGCTGAGCAATATCATGTGGTTCCGCTTCCTGGGGCAAATGCAGCCCTTACAGCGTTAATTGCATCCGGTCTTGAAACAAAGCAGTTTTATTTCTATGGATTTTTACAAAGAAATAAAAAGGAAAGAAAAATGGAATTAGAAAAACTTCGCTATGTGCAAACTACAATGATGTTTTATGAAGCACCTCATCGTCTAGATGACACTTTAATCTCGATGCAAGAAGTGTTAGGCAATAGAGAAATTGTATTATGTCGAGAGTTAACGAAAAAGTTTGAGGAATTTATTCGAGGAACAATCGAAGGAACAATTGAATGGACGAAGCAAAATGAAGTTCGTGGTGAGTTTTGCATTTTAGTAGCTGGTTCAACGGAAGAACCTGCTCCAGAAGAACAATGGTGGGAATCTATTTCAGTATATGATCATATTGAACATTATATAAATAAAAAAGGCATGAATTCAAAAGAGGCGATAAAAACAGTCGCTAAAGATCGGGATTTGTCGAAACGCGATGTATATCAAATCTATCATGTCGATAAAAAATAAGCTTCTCATAATTGAGAAGCTTATTTTGCTGTTTCGATATAATCTTGAAGTTCGTTTAAGATTTGCTCAGCGCCTTCTTTGCTTAAGATAATTTTACCTTCAGCTAAAGATAGGTTACCATCAGATACTTCACCAGTTACTTGGCAAGTCATGTTTGGTTTATATTTTTTTAAGATGATTTTTTCGTCATCAACATAGATTTCAAGTGCATCCTTTTCTGCAATACCTAAAGTACGGCGTAATTCGATTGGAATTACAACACGACCTAATTCATCAACTTTACGAACAATACCAGTAGATTTCATAATTCTTTTCCTCCTAAATAAATAGTTTATAAGTTTCGAGTCTATTTTTTTGATTCGTCATTTTTCGACAAAATACCCTATGGACATATGATACCAATCATTTACATTTCCGTCAATTCTTAAATTCTATATTTTTTAAAAAGATTTATAGATTTCTTACTTCTTATATATAATAGAATGGGAGTAATTTTTGCAATTATTTTCTGAAAAATATATTTATTTAAAAGTAGGGTTGTATATTTTGTTTGAATATGAGTAATAGATGATAAAGATATGTAGCATTAACTGGTGTTTATCCCGCGTTAACGAGCAATAAGATTCCCGCTTTAAAATGCGGTTGGAGCAAAGAAGTTAAGTTGGAGTCGGGCTGCTCGTAAAAGCTTGATTAGTGAGAGTTAATAATTTGTGGGGGATAAACACCCCTACGGATTAAAGTTTCACTTTATATATGAGTTTTTGATATACTATTTATAAATACATATGAGGTTATTCGGGAGGTCCAAAACAATGACAAAGGAAAATAAGTCCTTTTATATTACTACCCCAATTTATTATCCAAGTGGAAAGTTACACATTGGACATGCTTATACGACAGTAGCAGGAGATGCAATGGCACGATATAAGCGTATGCAAGGCTACAATGTTCATTATCTAACAGGAACTGATGAGCATGGGCAGAAGATCCAAAAGAAAGCAGAAGAGTTAAATGTGACACCACAAGCATACGTGGATAATATTGTTGCAGGAATTAAAGAGCTTTGGGAGAAAATGGATATCTCTTATGATGATTTTATTCGCACAACTGAAGATCGTCACAAAGATGTTGTCGAAAAGATCTTCAAGCAACTAGTAGACCAAGGTGATATTTATCTTGATGAATATGAAGGTTGGTATTCTGTACAAGATGAAACATTCTATACAGCGCATCAATTAGTAGATCCAATTATGGAAGGTGACAAAGTAGTTGGAGGAAAAAGTCCAGATAGTGGTCATGATGTAGAACTTGTTCGTGAAGAATCATATTTCTTTAGAATGGGTAAATATGTCGACAGACTATTAAAGTTCTATGAAGATAATCCACATTTTATTCAGCCAGAGTCTCGTAAAAATGAAATGATTAATAACTTCATTAAACCAGGATTAGAAGATTTAGCAGTTTCTCGTACTTCATTTGATTGGGGAGTTCGTGTTCCAGGCAACCCAAAACATGTTATTTACGTATGGGTTGATGCATTATCTAACTACATTACAGCATTAGGTTATGGAACAGAAAATGAAGAGATGTATAAGAAATTCTGGCCGGCAGATGTGCATTTAGTCGGAAAAGAAATTGTTCGTTTCCATACAATTTATTGGCCAATCATTTTAATGGCATTAGATTTACCTCTTCCGAAAAAGGTCTTTGCTCATGGCTGGATTTTAATGAAGGATGGAAAAATGAGTAAGTCAAAAGGAAACGTAGTAGATCCAGTTACATTAATTGATCGTTACGGATTAGATGCATTACGTTATTACTTACTTCGAGAAGTTCCGTTCGGATCTGATGGTGTATTCACACCAGAAGGATTTGTTGAACGTATCAACTTCGATTTAGCAAATGACTTAGGTAACTTATTAAATCGTACAGTAGCTATGATTGATAAGTACTTTAACGGAGAAATACCTGCATTTAAAGCAAATGTAACGGAATTCGATGAAACGTTAGTAACGTTTGCAAAAGATACATTGCAAAAAGTAGAAGACGCAATGGAAAATATGGAATTCTCTGTAGCGCTAAGCTCAATTTGGCAATTGGTTAGCCGTACGAATAAATATATTGATGAAACACAACCGTGGGTATTAGCGAAGGATGAAAATGATCGTGAAAAGTTAGCTTCTGTAATGGCTCATTTAGCAGAAGTACTTCGTCAAACAGGTATTATGCTTATGCCATTCTTAACAGTAGCACCAAGCAAGATGTTTGCTCAACTTGGTCTTACTGAAGAAGCACATAAATCTTGGGAAAGCCTATCTACAATTGGATGTATTCCAGGTGGAACAAAAGTAGAAAAAGGAAACCCAATTTTCCCTCGTTTGGAAATGGAAGTAGAAGTAGAGTATATTAAAGAACAAATGAAGAGCTCTGCGCCTAAAGTAGAAGAGAAAAAAGAAGAAGAACCGCAGGCAGAAGAAATTACAATTGATGATTTCTTTAAAGTAGAATTACGAGTAGCTGAAGTAATATCGGCTGAACCTGTAAAAAAAGCAGATAAGCTGTTAAAAATCCAGCTTGATTTAGGTACAGAAAAGCGCCAGGTTGTTTCAGGTATCGCAAAATTCTATTCTCCGGAAGACTTACAAGGTAAAAAAGTTATTTGTGTAACAAACTTAAAACCTGTAAAATTACGCGGTGAATTATCACAAGGTATGATTTTAGCGGGTGAAGAGAATGGAGTATTGTCATTAGCAACAATCGACCAAAATCTTCCGAATGGTACAAAAATCAAGTAATTAAGGCAAGAAAAGAGATGTTTCACGTGTAACATGTGTGAAGCGTCTTTTTTCTTTTTAAATTTCCTTTTTTTGCATTAAAATTGTAGTATTGTTATCGTTGAGTTAGAAAGAAAATCGTTTTTCTCTATGATAGAATTGATTTCAATATAAAAGGAGTTATTTATTATGTTGTTTGATACACATTCACATTTAAATGCAGAGCAGTTTGAAGAAGATTTACAAGAAGTTATTGCACGAATGAAAGAAGCTGGAGTTACATATACAGTTGTTGTTGGATTTGATGAAGTAACGATAAAAAAAGCGATTGAATTAGCTGAGGCTTATGATTTTATTTACGCTGCAGTTGGATGGCATCCTGTAGATGCTATCGACATGAAAGAAGAACATTTAGCTTGGTTAGAAGAATTAGCTTCACATCCTAAAGTCGTTGCAATTGGAGAAATGGGACTAGATTATCACTGGGATAAGTCTCCTAAAGAAATACAGAAGGAAGTATTCCGTAAACAAATTGCATTAGCTAAAAAAGTGAAATTACCAATCATTATACATAACCGTGATGCAACTCAAGATATTGTTGATATTCTAGAGGAAGAGAATGCGGCTGAAGTAGGAGGTATTATGCATTGCTTTAGTGGTAGTGTCGAAGTAGCACAGCGATGTGTTGATATGAACTTTTTAATTTCATTAGGTGGACCGGTTACATTTAAAAATGCTAAGAAACCGAAAGAAGTTGCAGTAGAGATTCCCTTAGAGAAATTGTTAATAGAGACGGATTGTCCATATTTAACACCACATCCATTTCGAGGGAAGCGAAATGAACCGAGTTATGTAAAGCTTGTAGCAGAAGAAATTGCGAATTTAAAAGGGATTTCTTATGAGGAAGTAGCAGAAGTTACAACAAAAAATGCAAAGGCTTTATTTGGTGTTGAATAAAAAAGGAATGGGAGAACCCATTCTTTTTTATTTTTTGAGAAAAGAAATAGTAGAAGCGAAAGAGAAGATAAGGGGAAATTAGGAAGTGTTACAATAAGGAGAGAGAACAAAGTTTGTACCAGTCTATTTTTTAAAATGTAAGAATGGGGAAAATAATAATGGAAAAGTCGTCATTTTTTTGTTTTACTAAGTAGAGACGAAATGAGTGTGGAGGCAAGCATGAAAATTAAAGAGATTATCGTTGTAGAAGGTAAAGATGATACAGTTGCAATTAAGCGTGCTGTTGATGCGGATACAATTGAAACGAACGGTTCAGCAATCGGTGATCATGTTATTGAGCAAGTTAAATTAGCGCAGCAAAAACGAGGCGTTATTATTTTTACAGATCCGGATTATCCAGGAGAGCGTATTCGAAAAATTATTTCTGACAAGGTACCTGGATGTAAGCATGCTTTCTTACCGAAGGAAGAAGCGCTTGCTAAAAGAAAAAAAGGTGTTGGAATTGAACACGCTTCTAATGAATCGATTCGCCGTGCTTTAGAGAATATACATGAAGAAATGGAAGCTTACACAAGTGAAATTAGTTGGAGTGATCTAGTCGATGCAGGCTTAGTGGGCGGAGAAATGGCAAAGAGTCGCAGAGAAAGAATGGGTAAGCTATTAAAGATTGGTTATACAAATGCAAAACAGTTACATAAACGTTTACAGATGTTTCAAGTTTCAAAAGAGACGTTTGCAGAAGCTTATAAACAAGTAATACAGGAGGAAAAGAAATGAAAGATATCGCAACGCCGAATCGTACGAAAGACATTGTTGAAAAGTATGGATTCTCATTCAAAAAAAGTTTAGGACAAAATTTCTTAATTGATACAAATGTATTAAATCGTATTGTTGATCACGCAGAAATCGGTTCAGAAAGTGGTGCAATTGAGATTGGACCAGGTATCGGTGCGTTAACAGAGCAGTTAGCGAAGCGTGCTAAAAAAGTGGTGGCTTTTGAAATTGATCAAAGATTATTACCAATTTTAGACGAGACGTTAGCTCCATATAGTAACGTTACAGTTATAAATAAAGATGTACTAAAGGCAGATGTACACGAAGTGTTTAGTGAGCAATTTGAAGAAGGACAAGATGTAATGGTAGTAGCTAATTTACCATACTATATTACAACGCCAATTTTATTTAAATTGCTTGAAGAAAAATTACCGGTTCGTGGATTTGTTGTTATGATGCAAAAAGAAGTTGGAGATCGTTTAGCTGCTAAACCTGGAACGAAAGAATATGGTTCTTTATCAATTGCTATTCAGTATTATACAGAGGTAGAAACAGTTATGACTGTACCGCGTACAGTGTTTGTACCACAACCAAATGTTGATTCTGCGATTATCCGTCTTCTAAAGCGTCCGAAACCAGTTGTAGAAGTGACAAATGAGACTTTCTTCTTTGAAGTAGTAAGAGCAAGTTTCGCACAGCGCCGTAAAACTTTAATGAATAATTTATCGAATAATTTAAATGGTTTCCCGAAAGATAAAGAGCTGTTGGATCGAATTTTAACAGAAGTAGAAATTGATCCAAAGCGAAGAGGCGAAACGCTATCTATCGAAGAGTTTGCAACATTAAGTAACGCATTAGTTCTTCATAAGTTATCATAAGGATATGAAAGGGACAGTTCAATTTGAGCTGTCCCTTTTGTCACCTTTCCTTTCCTAAATTCATACTTTAAAAACAGGTAAGATGGCCTAACGAGTTTGGAGGTAGGAGAATGGCTTTACATGTTGGAGAATTAGTGGAACGATATTCTCATAATAGGGATATCCTTTTTCGTATTATAGAAATAAAAGGCGAGATAGCTATATTGTTTGGGGAGGAAATTAGACTTGTGGCAGATGCGCCGCTTGAAGATTTAATTAGTATAGATCAACGAGAACATAAAAAAAGAGTGAAGCGTGAAAAAGAAACAATGGAGCGCACGTACCGTTTATTTCAACAGGATTATGTATTGATGAAACAAAGGCATGAACACACTTCAACTGGTGGATACACAAGTGAAGTGAATTACTTTCAAATGCCAGGACGCGTATTGCATATAGATGGGGACCCTTTGTATTTGCGCAAGTGTTTAGACCTATATAATAAAATTGGTGTTCCTGTACAAGGTGTTCATTGTAAGGAAACAGAGATGCACGAAAAGGTAGTAGACTTAATAGATCATTTCCGCCCAGACATTTTAGTTATTACAGGACACGATGCCTATACAAAATCCAAAGGGGTAAAGGGAGATTTAGCAGCATATAGGCATTCAAGGCATTTTGTACAGGCTGTCCGAGAAGTACGAAAAAAATATCCATCATTGGATCAACTCGTTATTTTTGCTGGGGCGTGTCAATCGCATTTCGAGGCGTTAATTCGAGCGGGTGCTAACTTTGCTAGTTCTCCGTCTAGGATTAACATTCATGCACTAGACCCTGTGTATGTGGTTGGTAAAATTAGCTTCACTTCATTTATGGAGAGAGTAAATGTATGGGATGTTGTACGTAATACGATTACTGGTGAAAAAGGACTGGGTGGAATTGAAACGAGAGGGATTTTACGAACAGGATTACCCTTCCAACATTATGAAGAATAAGCAAGGTACATACGTATCTTGCTTTTTTATGCGTAAGAGAATGAAATGAATTTGGATAAAAAGTGGTAAGAGCGTAAAGACTATACAATGATACTTTTACAATATAGTATTTCTTCTATCTATTCGAACGCATGATGCTTTTATAATGATATAGTCTGTGAATTGCGGTTAATAATTGGGATAGATATATCGTGTTTTAAGTGTTCAATCTAAATTACAGCGAGGTGTAGCAAGGTATATGTCAAAACGTTTAGATGAAATTAAAAGCGAATTAGATCACCATCTTGGACAGCGACTTATGTTAAAGGCGAATAGCGGAAGAAGAAAAACAGTGGAGCAATCAGGTGTACTTGCAGAAACTTATCGTTCTGTGTTTGTTGTACAGTTAGACCAACAAGAAGATGCATTGCAACGTGTATCTTATAGTTATGCAGATGTTTTAACAGAGACGGTAGAGTTAACATTTTATGGTGAACCCCATAATGAAATTATTTTATAACTCATGTGTCGTTACATATATTCCCACAAATGAAAAGTTATATTATTTTGCATACTAATTATACCGTAGCAAAATAAGGGGGGACTCTGCATTGAGTAGACGAAGAGGTGTCATGTCAAACCAGTTTAAAGAAGAGCTAGCAAAAGAGCTGGGCTTTTATGATGTTGTTCAGAAAGAAGGATGGGGCGGAATTCGTGCGAAAGATGCTGGTAATATGGTGAAACGCGCTATAGAAATTGCAGAACAGCAATTAATGAAACAAAACCAGTAGTTGTAAGATTACTTTCTATGCTACGGTAGCCGAGGAGAGATTCCTCGGCTTTTTGTACTCTGAAAGGTGCCATCATTTTACATAAGTAGTTTCATTCTGAATGCTTTTCGTTATAATTAGGGAAGTGTCATCGTCTTACTATAAATTTATGGTAAAATAAACGATAAAAGATTGAGTACATAGAGTGGGTGAATAGATTGAAGCTACTAGTGAAAGCACCAGCAAAGATTAATCTGTCGTTAGATGTACTGGGAAAAAGACAAGACGGATATCATGAAGTGAAAATGATTATGACAACAATTGATTTAGCGGATCGTTTAGAACTAATGGAATTAGCAGAAGACCGTATTGAAATTTTATCCCATAATCGGTATGTCCCAGACGACCAACGAAATTTAGCTTATCAAGCAGCGAAATTATTAAAAGAGAAGTTTAATGTGAAAAAAGGTGTATCTATTACTATTGAAAAAACGATTCCAGTAGCAGCTGGATTAGCAGGTGGAAGTAGTGATGCAGCAGCGACATTACGTGGTCTTAATAAATTATGGAATTTAGGGCTTACAATTGACGAATTAGCAGAGCTTGGCTCAGAAATTGGATCAGATGTATCGTTCTGTGTATATGGAGGGACAGCAATTGCCACTGGAAGAGGAGAGCGAATTGAGCATATAAAAACGCCACCTTCTTGTTGGGTTATTTTAGCGAAGCCACATATTGGTGTATCTACTGCTGACGTGTATGGAAATTTAAAACTAAATCGAGTTACACATCCAAATGTAGATAAAATGGTTGATGTCATCAATGCTGGGGATTACAAAGGGATTTGTGATACTGTTGGTAACGTCTTAGAAGATGTAACATTTAAGATGCATCCCGAAGTTGCTCGTATTAAAGCACAGATGAAACGATTTGGAGCAGATGCTGTATTAATGAGTGGAAGTGGTCCAACTGTATTCGGACTTGTACACCATGATTCGCGAATGCATCGCATTTATAACGGATTAAAAGGATTTTGTGAACAAGTATATGCGGTACGTTTATTAGGAGAGCGAGAAACGCTTGAATAAAGACGTATAATACGTTATGATTTGTTTAGAATATTCGTGATTTGAGGTGGGCGTATGAAAATTAGACGAAGTACAAGATTAGTCGATATGACATATTACTTGTTACAAAACCCTCGTCAGCTAGTTTCTCTCACTTTTTTTGCTGAAAGGTATCAATCGGCTAAATCCTCTATTAGTGAAGATTTAGTTATTATTAAGCAAACGTTTGAACAACAAGGGGTCGGCACATTGCAAACGGTACCAGGAGCAGCAGGAGGAGTGAAATATATACCATATATAAGTGAAGAAGAGGCAGATCTAATTATTGATGAGCTTTGTAGCTTATTTGAAAATCCAGATCGTATTTTGCCTGGCGGTTACTTATACATGACAGATCTTTTAAGTAATCCTCGTCATATTAATGGTGCAGGTCGTTTGTTTGCTTCTGTCTTTGCTAGGCAACCAATCGATGCAGTTATGACGGTAGCAACAAAAGGGATTCCACTTGCTTATGCAGTGGCAAACTACTTAGATGTACCGGTAGTAATTGCGAGGAAAGATAATAAGGTAACAGAAGGTCCAACTGTTAGTATTAACTATGTATCAGGTTCTTCTAAACGAATACAAACAATGACGTTGGCAAAGCGTAGTCTTCCAGAGGGATCAAACGTTTTAATTATTGATGATTTCATGAAAGCTGGCGGAACAATTCAAGGTATGATGAGTATGCTAGAAGAGTTTAAGGCTAATGTTGTTGGTATCGGTGTATTAGTAGAATCCACAGATATCGAAGAACGACTTATTAATAACTTTGTATCATTAATTCGCCTTTCAGAAGTTGATGTGAAAGAAAAATCGATTCAAGTGGAGAAGGGGAATTATTCACTTACACCATTTGATGAAGGACTTGTAGAGGTTGAATAAAAAAGGTAAAGCAAATGGCTTTATCTTTTTTTTATTCTATTTATAAATTATAAAATAGATGGACAAACTGCTTTTCGTGCACTATTTTTAAAGAGTAAAAATAAATAATAAAAGGGTGAAAAAATATGAAAGTTGTTCAAACAAGCAAGGCACCACAAGCAATTGGACCTTATTCACAAGGGATTATTGTAAATAATATGTTTTACAGTTCAGGACAAATTCCATTAACAGCAAGTGGAGAGCTTGTAACGGGAGATGTAACAGTACAAACAGAACAAGTATTTGAAAATTTACAAGCAGTATTAGAAGAAGCAGGTGCTTCATTTGATACGGTAATAAAAACAACAGTATTCTTAAAAGATATGGATGATTTTAATGCTGTTAATGAAGTATACGGTTCTTATTTCTCTACTCATAAACCAGCACGTTCTTGTGTACAGGTAGCAAAATTACCGAAAGATGTTTCAGTTGAAATCGAAGTAATCGCCCTAGTTAAGTAACCTTTTGTAAGCGATAACCTCTACTAATCCTTATATTCAATTGCAATAAAAATTTTTATCTTAAAAATTTTTAAAAAATTAAAGGGAAAATAGAAAATTTGTGGAATTTATACAAATATATCGCTTATTTAGAAAAGGGTGGTGAACACAAGATGGAAGTGACTGACGTAAGATTACGCCGCGTAAACACAGAAGGCCGCATGAGAGCAATTGCCTCTATTACTCTAGACCATGAATTTGTTGTTCATGATATTCGTGTAATTGATGGTAATAATGGATTATTTGTAGCAATGCCAAGTAAACGTACTCCAGATGGAGAATTCCGTGACATTGCACATCCGATTAATTCTAATACACGCTCTAAAATTCAAGATGCGGTTTTAACGGAGTATCATCGTTTAGGCGAGTTAGAAGAGGTTGAGTTTGAAGAAGCAGGTGCTTCGTAAAATTCGAATGAAAAGGCTTTTGAAAGAAAGTCTTATAATTTTGTAGCAAACTCCTGTAAGCATTTACAGGAGTTTGTTTTTTTTTGACTTTATATAATTTATATTTAAAACATTCATCGTTTATTAAAATGAAGAGAAGAAACTACTAATTTTTTCAAAATCATTTTAAATAGTATAGCTTATTTCTTAAAAAAGATACTAAAGAGTAAAACATCTTATAAGAATTATGGTAAAATTTAATAGTTAAAATGTGTTTCTTGAAATATATGATGATTTAGGATAATATCGTTAATGGATAAATAGGTTGCGATGGAGGGTCTATATGTCAAACAGATTTGCAGTGATTCTAGCTGCAGGTAAAGGCACACGTATGAAGTCTAAGCTATACAAAGTGCTGCATCCTGTATGTGGAAAACCTATGGTACAACACGTAGTCGATCAAGTAACTCAATTAGGATTGCAGAAACTTGTAACGGTCGTTGGACATGGTGCTGAAATGGTACAAGAACAGCTAGGAAACGTAAGTGAGTTTGCATTACAAGCAGAACAACTTGGTACAGCGCATGCTGTAGATCAAGCTGCTAGCGTACTTGCAAATGAAGAAGGAACAACTTTAGTTATTTGTGGTGATACACCTTTAATAACTGCTGAAACGATGGAAGCATTACTTCAGCAACACAAAGAAGCAGGAGCAATGGCAACTGTGCTAACAGCATACATAGAAGAGCCTGCTGGATATGGTCGTATCGTTCGTAACGAAAATGGTCATGTTGAAAAGATCGTTGAGCATAAGGATGCAAATGAAAAAGAATTAGCTATTAAAGAAATCAATACAGGTACGTATTGTTTTGATAATAAAGCTTTATTCGCTTCACTTTCTAAAGTTTCAAATGATAACGTACAAGGTGAATATTACCTTCCAGATGTTATTGAGATTTTAAAAAATGAAGGTCATATCGTATCAGCTTATCAAACAGAGCACTTCGATGAAACGTTAGGTGTTAACGACAGAGTCGCTCTATCGCAAGCGGAAATTATTATGAAAAATCGTATCAACCGAAAGAACATGGTAAATGGTGTTACAATTATTGATCCAAGTAACACGTATATTTCTGCTGATGCAATTATCGGTAGTGATACAGTTCTTCATCCAGGAACAATTATTGAGGGAAACACTGTAATTGGTTCTGATTGTGAAATTGGACCGCATACAGTAATTCGCGATAGTGAAATTGGAGATCGTACGACAATTCGTCAATCTACTGTACATGATAGTAAGCTTGGTACAGAAGTATCGGTTGGTCCATTTGCACATATTCGCCCAGATTCAGTTATTGGAGACGAAGTACGCGTTGGAAACTTCGTGGAAATCAAAAAAACTGTTTTTGGTAATAGAAGTAAAGCTTCACACTTAAGTTATATCGGGGATGCACAAGTTGGAGAAGACGTGAATCTTGGTTGTGGTTCAATTACGGTGAACTATGACGGCAAGAATAAATTTAAAACTGTGATTGGTAACGGGGTATTTATTGGATGTAATTCAAATCTTGTTGCTCCTGTAACAGTTGAAGATGGTGCTTATGTGGCAGCAGGCTCTACAATTACAGAGAATGTCCCATCAAAAGCATTATCGGTAGCACGTGCACGTCAAGTTAACAAAGAAGACTATGTTGATCAATTGCTGAATAAGAAAAAATCATAATGTGGAGGGTTAATCTAGATGTCGACTCAATATCTAAATTCTAATTTGAAAGTATTCTCTTTAAACTCTAATAAGGAACTTGCTGAGCAAATCGCAAAGCATATTGGAGTGGGACTAGGAAAATGTTCTGTTGATCGTTTTAGTGATGGAGAAGTTCAAATTAACATTGAAGAAAGTATCCGTGGTTGCGATGTATTCATTATTCAATCTACAAGCTTCCCAGTAAACGAACATATCATGGAATTACTTATTATGATCGATGCATTAAAGCGTGCATCTGCAAAAACAATTAATATTGTTATTCCTTACTATGGTTATGCGCGTCAAGACCGTAAAGCGCGTTCTCGTGAACCAATTACATCGAAACTTGTAGCAAACTTGCTTGAAACAGCAGGTGCAACTCGTGTAATCACTCTAGATTTACATGCTCCACAAATTCAAGGATTCTTTGATATCCCAATCGACCACTTAATGGGTGTACCGATTCTTTCAGATTACTTTGAAACAAAAGGTCTTAAAGACATCGTAATCGTATCACCTGATCATGGTGGTGTAACTCGTGCTAGAAAAATGGCAGATCGCCTAAAAGCGCCAATCGCTATTATTGATAAACGTCGTCCTCGTCCGAATGTATCAGAGGTAATGAACATTATCGGTAACATCGAAGGCAAAACAGCAATTTTAATTGATGACATCATTGATACAGCTGGTACAATTACATTAGCAGCAAACGCTCTTGTTGAGAACGGTGCTTCTGAAGTATATGCTTGCTGTACACACCCAGTATTATCTGGCCCAGCAATTGAACGTATTCAAAATTCGAATATTAAAGAGTTAGTTGTAACGAACTCTATCGTATTACCAGAAGAAAAGAAAATCGACAAAGTACATGAACTTTCAGTTGCTCCATTAATTGGAGAAGCAATCATTCGTGTATACGAAGAAGAATCTGTAAGTGTATTATTCAATTAATTGGATAGAATGAGACGTAACCAAGCTTGGTTACGTCTTTTCGTATCGAAAAAAGAAAGTAGTGGTACAAGAATGAAATTGATAGTAGGACTTGGGAACCCAGGTAGAGAATATGAATTAACAAGGCATAATATTGGATTTATGGCAATTGATGAACTTGCAAAGCGTTGGAACATTTCTTTGAATGAACAGAAGTTTAAAGGCGTATTTGGTGCAGGATTTGTTAATGGAGAAAAAGTAATCTTATTAAAGCCACTTACATATATGAATTTATCTGGGGAAAGTATTCGTCCACTTATGGATTACTATAAAATTGATGTTGATGATTTCGTTGTTATGTATGATGATTTAGATATCCCGGTAGGTAAATTACGCCTTCGTATGAAAGGGAGTGCCGGTGGACATAATGGCGTGAAATCAACAATTTCGCATTTAGGAACGCAAGAGTTTCAACGTATCCGTATGGGAATTGATCGCCCGAAAAATGGGATGAAGGTAGTAGATTACGTATTAGGACGTTTTACATCCGAAGAGATTCCTGATGTCAATCATTCCATTGAAAAAGCAGCGGATGCATGTGAAGAGTGGTTAAATAAGCCTTTTCTCCAAATCATGAATACTTTCAACAGTTAAGGTTATGATTGGGAATATTTTATTTTATTTTTACCCATACTAGTAGTAACTGGATATTTAGGAGGCTAGTATGGAAGGGTATTATTATTGTAGGCATTGCGGGAGTAATGTAGGCTCCGTTACCGCAGAAAAAGTATATAGCGACGTTTTATTTCAACTAACAGAGCAAGAGGTAGTAGAGATGATTCATTTTCATGAGAATGGAAATATATATATAAAAACGATTTGTGAATCGTGCCAAGAAACGCTCGCATCTTATCCTGAGTATTATGAATATGAAAAATTTCTACAATAAAATGTTGTCGCTTTGGCATGTCCAAAGCATTTTTCTGTTTTCTTTTTCCAAAATATTTGCATAAAATATGGTGACTTGCTCTTTATGTTGAGAGGAGTTTTGATAATGATAGGTTTATTAGAGCAATTTTATAAAAATGAAGAAATACAATCGGTTATTAATGGGTTAGAAGATGGTTTAAAAGAACAACTTATATCAGGTATGGCAACATCTTCTCGTTCATTATTAATGGCAGCTTTATATAAAAAAACAAAGAAATCGCAACTTATTGTCACACACAATCTATATCAAGCACAAAAGGTACATGAAGATTTAGTGGCATTACTTGGTGAAAAAGATGTATGGCTGTACCCAGTGAACGAATTAATTGCATCAGAAATCGGTGTTGCAAGTCCAGAATTAAAAGCGCAACGCATTGAGGTGCTAAATCGTTTAGCGGCAGGAGAGAATGGGGTTATTGTAGCGCCAGTCGCAGGATTACGTAGATTTTTACCGATAAAAGAATTATGGAAGCAAAAGCAAATTGAAATTAATCTAGGGCAAGAGATTGATTTAGAGGCGCTCTTGCATACATTACATCATATTGGCTACGAACGTAAGTCGATGGTAGAAGCTCCGGGGGAGTTCAGTTTGCGCGGGGGCATATTAGATATTTACCCATTAACTGAAGAATTACCATTCCGTATTGAATTCTTCGATACAGAAGTCGATTCTATTCGATTATTTGATGTGGATGAACAGCGTTCTCAAGATAAAAAGGAAAGTGTTAAGTTTGGTCCGGCAACAGAGTTTTTATTTTCACAGGAAGAATTGAAATCGGGAATTAAGCATCTTGAAGAAGGTTTGACTAAGACGATGCAAAAACTTTCCGATGACAAATTAAAGACTGCAGTGCTTGAGACAGTAAGTCATGAAATTGAAATGTTGAAAAATGGCCAAAGTATAGAACAGATGTTTAAATATTTATCTATTTTCTATAAAGAACCTGCTAGTCTGATAGATTATTTACCAGAAGATGGTGTTGTAATTTTAGATGAAATCTCTCGTATTCAAGAAACAGCATCACATCTTGAAACGGAAGAAGCGGAATGGTATATATCACTTCTTGGTGAAGGAACAATAATTCAGGATTTATCTTTCTCCCACTCATTTGAGGGATTTCTTCATCATAAAAAAAGAAGTTTTGTATATTTAACGTTATTCTTACGCCATATAGCACATACGCATCCGCAAAACATTGTGAATGTGACATGTAAAACAATGCAAGATTTCCATGGGCAGATGCAGTTATTAAAAACTGAAATTGATAGATGGAATGAAGGGCACTTTACGACTGTTGTGCTTGGAACAGATGATGAACGTGTAAAAAAACTACAACATATTTTAAGTGATTATGATATTGAAGCGGATATTGTAGAGGGCACAGATATTTTATTGCCTGGAAGGTTACAGATTGCTGTAGGTGATTTACATGCAGGATTTGAAATGCCGATGCAAAAGCTCGTTGTCATTACTGAAAAGGAGCTTTTTCATAAGAAAGTTAAAAAATCACAACGTAAGCAAAAGTTATCTAATGCTGAGCGTATTAAAAGTTATTCGGAATTAAAAGTTGGAGATTATGTAGTTCATGTAAATCATGGTATAGGTAAATTTTTAGGTATTGAGACATTAGAGATTAATGGTGTTCATAAAGATTATTTAAATATTAAATATCAAGGTAACGATAAGCTATATGTTCCAATTGAACAAATCGATCAAGTGCAAAAATATGTGGGTTCTGAAGGTAAGGATCCGAAAGTTTATAAATTAGGCGGGAACGATTGGAAGAAGGTCAAAACGAAGGTTGAAAAATCTGTACAAGACATTGCAGATGACCTAATTAAATTATATGCTGAGCGCGAAGCTTCAAAAGGCTATGCATATACACCAGATACGGCAGAACAACAAGAATTTGAATCTTCCTTCCCGTATCAAGAGACAGATGACCAATTACGTTCTATTGAAGAAATTAAGAAAGATATGGAACGCGGACGTCCGATGGATAGGCTTCTTTGTGGTGATGTAGGATATGGAAAGACCGAAGTAGCTATTCGTGCAGCATTTAAAGCAATCATGGATGAAAAACAAGTTGCGATTTTAGTACCGACAACAATTCTGGCACAACAACACTATGAAACAATTCGAGAGCGTTTTCAAGATTACCCGATTAATATAGGGTTACTAAGTAGATTCCGCACGCGGAAACAACAAAATGAAACGCTTAAGGGGTTAAAAGATGGCACAGTAGATATTGTAATCGGAACGCATCGTATTTTATCTAAAGATGTTACTTATAAAGATTTAGGACTTCTTATTATTGATGAAGAACAAAGATTTGGTGTGACGCATAAAGAAAAAATTAAACAATTAAAAGCAAATGTTGATGTGTTAACCCTAACGGCAACGCCAATTCCACGTACACTTCACATGTCTATGCTTGGTGTGCGGGACTTATCTGTCATTGAAACGCCACCAGAAAATCGTTTCCCAGTCCAAACGTATGTGGTGGAATATAATCCAGCGTTAATGAGAGAAGCGATAGAGCGAGAGCTTGCAAGAGGTGGGCAAATTTACTTCTTATATAACCGGGTAGAGGATATCGAAAGAAAAGCAGATGAAATTTCGATGCTAGTTCCAGACGCTCGTGTAACATACGCACATGGGAAAATGAACGAAAGTGAATTAGAGTCTGTTATGCTATCGTTTTTAGAGGGACAGCATGATGTTCTTGTAAGTACAACAATTATTGAAACAGGTGTAGATATCCCGAACGTTAATACGTTAATTGTATTTGATGCAGATCGTATGGGACTATCGCAGTTGTATCAGCTTCGTGGGCGTGTTGGGCGTTCTAATCGCGTTGCATATGCATACTTTGCATACAAACGTGATAAAGTGCTATCAGAAGTTGCAGAGAGACGTCTACAAGCAATTAAAGAGTTCACAGAGCTTGGATCTGGTTTCAAAATTGCGATGAGAGATTTATCAATTCGTGGTGCGGGTAACTTGTTAGGGGCAGAACAACACGGGTTTATTGATTCTGTCGGATTTGATCTATATTCTCAAATGTTAAAAGATGCAATTGAACAGCGCAGAGGAACCGATGGAGTTGAAAATACAGTTAATGTTGAAATTGATTTAGAAGTAGATGCGTATTTACCAGATGCTTATATTTCAGATAGTAAACAAAAGATTATGATGTATAAACAATTTAGAGGTGTTTCTACAATTGAGGATATTGAAGAATTACAGGAAGAGATGATCGATAGATTTGGTGATTACCCACAAGAAGTTGGTTATTTATTACAAATTGCAAATATTAAAGTATTGGCAATGAAAGAACAAATCGAATTAATTAAGCAAAATAAATTTGAAGTAACAATTCTGTTCTCAGAACAAGCAAGCCAAAATATTGATGGTGGAAAATTATTCATGCTTGGAAATAGTTTTGGGCGTATGATCGGTCTTGGAATGGAAGGATCACAATTGAAAATCGTTATGAAAACGAATGGATTAGAGACATCGAAGTGGTTAACAATTGCTGAAAATTTATTAAAAGGCTTACCAGATGTAAAAAAAGAAGTAATAAATGCCTAATATTAGATAAAAAAATACAATTCGACGTGCATAGAAGAACTAATGTGTAAAATACTATGTCTAACAGTTGGTGATTTTTACATGAACAGGTAAATTCACCACTTTGATCATCAGTAGAAAGTGAGGTAGCATTAGAATGAAAGCAACTGGAATCGTACGTCGAATTGATGATTTAGGCAGGGTAGTAATCCCGAAGGAAATTCGTAGAACTTTACGTATTCGAGAAGGAGACCCACTAGAAATATTTGTTGATCGCGATGGAGAAGTAATTTTGAAGAAATATTCTCCGATTAGTGAATTAGGGGATTTTGCAAAAGAATATACGGAAGCTTTATACGATAGCTTAGGACATAATGTGCTTGTATGTGATCGTGATTCTATTATCGCAGTAGCAGGCATATCTAAAAAAGAATACTTAAATAAAAGTGTTGGCGATTTAATTGAGAAGACAATGGAAGAGCGTAAGTCTGTAATTATGACGGACGAAAGCGAAATTTCAATTATTGATGGAGTAACAGAAAAAGTTAGCTCCTATACAATTGGCCCGATTGTTGCGAATGGGGATCCAATTGGAGCTGTTATTATCTTCTCTAAAGAGGCTATTATAAGTGAAGTAGAGCATAAGTCAGTAAATACAGCAGCGAGCTTCTTAGCGAAGCAAATGGAGCAGTAAAGATATATAATTTTAGAAGTTGCAATCTTTCCTAATTATGATATTTCTTTTGAAAAATCAATTATTTGGAGATATAGGTATATTGAATGAAGGTAGCGCTTTGCTACCTTTTTTCGTTGAACATTTTTAGTTTTGTAAGAACTCTTTATTACTCGTGGGTGTAAGGGAGCCTGTTTTTTCTTTGTGATATAATACGAAAGGTGAGAATAGAAAAAGGAGTTTTCTTGTATGGAAGCGAAGAAGTATCAAGCCTTTTGGCGTGGGGCTATTATATTAACGATCGCAAGTTTTATTACAAAAGTATTAAGCGCTTTTTACCGTATTCCAGATCAAAACATAGCGGGAGATGTTGGTTTTTATATTTACCAACAAATTTATCCGTTTTATGGATTTTGTTTAATTTTAGCTACTTATGGATTCCCTATTATAATTTCAAAAATGGTTGCAGAAAGATTAGAAAGAGGAAAACAAAAAGAAGCAGAAGAAATAATTTGTGTATCTTTTTGGTTTTTATTAGGAATTGGCTTTATAGGGTTTTTCACATTGTTCTTTGGTGCCGAAACGATTGCATCGGCTATGGGTGATGTACACTTATATAAGTTATTACGTGTTATTTCATTTTCATTCATATTAATGCCATTCTTATCCGTAGCGAGAGGATATTTTCAAGGATTTAATAATATGATGCCGACGGCTGTTTCACAAGTAATTGAACAAACGATTCGTGTATCTATTATTGTCTTTTTATCACTATTCCTTATTGCTCACGGATTTGATCTATATACAGTCGGTGCAGGTGCTATGTTAGGTTCGATTGCAGGCGGGCTTATTGGGATTATCGTACTTTTACTTTATATGCGTCATGATTTTCGCGCCATTTTCTTTAAAAGCTTGAAGAGAGTTGGGGGAAAAAGAAGAATTGTTAAAATCCTTTTTTGGCAAGGAATAGCTATTTGTGTTAGTAATTTAGTCCTTATTTTTATACAAATGGCAGATTCGGTTTCCTTCTATACTTTACTCATTGGGGCAGGGGAACAGGCTGAAAGTGCAAAGGTACTAAAAGGTGTTTATGACAGAAGTATCCCTCTCATGCAATTAGGTACTGTCGTGACAACGTCTTTCTCATTGTCACTTATTCCGATTATTACAGCGGCAAAGGAAAGAGGAGATCTTGCTTTTATTCAAGAAAAGGTAAAGTTAGCGATGAAAATAACACTTGTTATTGGATTTGCAGCAGCCATCGGATTAACTTGCATTATTCAGCCTACAAATATTATGTTATTTGAGAATAGTGATGGGTCAGATGTGTTATCGATTTTATCTTTATCTATTTTATTTAGTTCATTGTCAATTACAACTGCTTCTATTTTACAAGGGCTGGGACAAACATTAAAACCAGCAATATTCGTTGTATTTGGAGGTTGTTTGAAGTTAGTTTTAAACTATATGTTAATGCCGCATTTTGGAGTTAAAGGAGCTGCGATTGCAACTTTAATTGCGCTTGTTGTAATTGCCTTGTTAAATAGTGTATTACTTATGCAATCTGTATCGGGGTCGCTTATTAATAAGCAGAAGATGTTCGGTATAGTTATTAGTGGTATCAGTATGGGATTTGTATTAATAATGTTTATTCGTGTGTTACAAATGTCTGGGTTGGTAATTGATGGGAATCATAGAGGAATCGCGACATTTGAAGCGTTGTTAGGTGTAGCTATTGGCGGATTGACATACATGTTTTTAATTTTAAAATTACGTGTATTTACAAAAGAAGAATTAGGATCCGTTATGAAAAAAGAGAAAAAAGAAGGTTCATTGAAGAAGAGTGGATAGAGGTGACAGGTTGTGAGTGGAATCATTACTATTTTAGGATTAGGTGCTGGTGAATTAGATCAGCTGACGATGGGCGTATACCGAAAGATAAAAGTAGCAGACCATATGTTTGTTAGAACGAAGGAGCACCCGGTTATAGAAGAGTTGGAGAAAGAAGGTATAAAATATACGGCTTTCGACAATATATATGAAGCGCATGATACATTTGAAATTGTATATGAAACAATTGCGAATACATTGCTAGAACAAGCTGAAGGTGCAGAAATTATTTATGCTGTTCCAGGTCATCCGCTAGTAGCAGAAAGAACAGTTCAGCTACTTTTAGAAAAAGGAGAAGTAGCAAATGTTGAAGTGCGAATTGAAGGTGGACAAAGTTTCCTTGATCCAATGTTCGCAAGTTTAAAAATCGATCCGATTGAAGGATTCCAATTAATTGATGCTACATCATTTGAAAGAGGGCAATTAGAATTACGTCAACATTTAATCTTTTGCCAAGTGTATGATGCGTTCGTTGCTTCAGATGTGAAGTTAACATTAATGGAAATATTGCCAGATGATTATGAAGTGTATATCGTAACAGCTGCAGGAACTTCGTTTGAACAAGTCAAAAAGGTACCGTTGTACATGTTAGATCATGAAACAGAATTGAATAATTTAACGAGTGTGTATGTACCACCAGTTCAGGAACGTGCATCCTTGTATCAACAGTTTGATGTACTGAGAGAAATTATTGCAGACCTTCGTGGACCGAATGGTTGTCCGTGGGATAAAAAGCAAACACATCAATCTTTAAAGAAGTATTTAATTGAGGAAGCTTATGAAGTATTGGAAGCAATTGATGAAGAGGACGATGATCACTTAGTAGAAGAGCTAGGTGATATATTATTACAAGTCATGCTTCATGCCCAAATTGGAGAGGATGAAGGTTGGTTCTCCATCGATGATATTATTCGAACTTTATCGGAGAAAATGGTTCGTCGTCATCCACATGTGTTTGGAAATACAGATGTAAATAATGCTGAAGAAGTCATTGCGAATTGGGAAGGAATTAAAAAACAAGAAAAGGGATTCGTAAAAGAATCTGTTTTAACTGGAATTCCAAAAAGTTTGCCGCAATTAATGCGTGCCTACGAAATTCAGAAGAAAGCTGGAAAGGTTGGATTTGATTGGGTTGATGTACAGCCAATGATAGAGAAAGCCCTAGAAGAATGGCAAGAATTCCAGCAAGAAGTTATAAATATGGATGAGGAAAAGATGCTAGGTGAATTTGGCGATTTACTATTTGCATTTGTTAACATAGCTCGTCATTATAAATTAGATCCAGAAGAAGCATTACGTTCAACTAATGAGAAATTTATGGGGCGTTTTTTATACATGGAAGCAAAAGTAGCTGAAATGAATAAAGAAATGCAAGATCTGTCATTAGAACAGTTGGATGTTTTATGGGAAGAGGCAAAGCAAACAGAGCGTTAATAGGGGGATTTGATATGCGTCTAGATAAATTTTTGAAAGTGTCACGTTTAATTAAAAGAAGAACATTAGCAAAAGAAGTATCTGATCAAGGAAGAATATCTATCAATGGTCAAGTCGCAAAAGCGAGTTCAGATGTGAAAGTGGCTGATGAATTAACAATTCGTTTCGGTCAAAAAATAGTAACGGTGAAAGTAAATGAATTGAAAGAAACAACAAAAAAAGAAGATGCAGCAAATATGTATAGCCTAGTTCGCGAAGAAAAAGTAAAAGCAGAAGAGGGCTTGTTCTAAAATATGCTATCCCTTCATACATTACTATTAGCTAGTATAAAGCTATGGGGGGATTTTCGTGAATAATGGTTACTCACCTATGTCTTCTAATCAACAAAATGTTTCTGTAGAGCATGATATTATTATGCGTGGTAGGCGTGTGATCGATATTACTGGTGTAAAACAAGTAGAGAGTTTTGATAGCGAAGAATTTTTACTCGAGACTGTGATGGGTTTTTTAACAATTCGTGGACAAAACTTGCAAATGAAGAATTTAGATGTGGAAAAAGGTGTTGTATCGATTAAAGGCAAGATTCATGAGATGTTGTATATTGATGAGAATCAAGGGGAGAAAACTAAAGGCTTCTTTAGTAAGTTGTTTAAATGAGTCTAACAATTCAGTTGTATACAATGCTTTCGATGATCGGAATGGGTGCTTGGATTGGAGCATCATTAGATACATACCAACGTTTTTTAAAGCGTCAGGAACGTAAACGTTGGCTTGTATTTATACATGATATACTATTTTGGGTTGTCCAAGCATTATTCGTTTTTTATGTATTACTTCTCGTAAATGAAGCTGAACTACGTATATATGTATTTTTGGCATTATTATGTGGTTTTGCGGCATATCAAAGCTTATTGAAAGCACTATACATGAGGTTGTTAAATTTTCTCATCTATATTTTTGTGCAAACAACACATTTTTTTGTTCGAATTATACAGCTACTCATGATAAAACCTGTTATTATTATAGCGCAGCTATTTATTACATTTATATTATTCTTATTTCGTATACTGCTTTCAATTGGACATGTGTTATGGAAAATGGTGATTTGGATATTACTTTTCATATGGAAAGTTTTTTTCTGGCCTGTTCGATTTATTGCTTTGCTCATATGGAAACTTCTCCCTAATCGTGTTAAACTTTTTATAATGAAACATGTAGGGTTCCTGCAATATATAGCAAAATTGAAGGGACACATCTTCCAACTATGGGAGCGTATAAAAAAGAAGTTAGGGGGACCTCGGAAATGAGGGAACTGAGACAAAGAACAATCGAAAAACAGAGTCCAAATCCTGTTAAAGAGCATATAATACAAACGGATGAGAACAGGAAGCGACTTTATCGCCGTTTAGCGGTTTTTCTTGTCTTTGCTTTTACAATTATTGCGAGTATTAGTGTAACTTTTTATCAACAAAACAGTTCCATTAAAGCAAAAGAAGCAAAAGTTAAGGACATGAAAAAAGAACTAGATTCATTAACGAATAAAGAAAAAAGTCTAAAAGACGAAGTTCAAAAGTTAAATGATGAAGAGTACGTATTAAAGATTGCTAGAAGGGATTATTTCTTCTCCGGAAAAGGGGAGATAATTTTTCCTGTTTCTAAGTAAAGTATGTCTTATTGACACTATATTTTAGGATTATATATAATAAAGTAAAATTTGACTTTTTAATCACTAAGGAGGAGCATTTTTTTTATGTCAATCGAGGTAGGCAGCAAGTTACAGGGTAAAGTAACAGGTATTACAAATTTTGGGGCTTTTGTGGAGCTGCCAGAAGGCTTAACGGGTCTTGTTCATATTAGTGAAGTTGCTGATAATTATGTGAAAGATATTAATGATCACTTAAAAGTGGGCGACCAAGTAGAAGTAAAAGTTATTAATGTTGAAAAAGATGGGAAAATTGGTCTATCTATTAAAAAAGCGAAAGAACGTGAAAAAACAGAAGGAGATCGTCCACGCGGTGAATACCAACGCGGTGGTGATCAACAACGTTCTGGACGTCCACAACGTAATAATCGCTCTTTCAACAGAGATAATCGCGGTGGCGGTAACGACCGAGCTCCAAAAGAAACATTTGAGCAAAAGATGGCACGCTTCTTAAAGGATAGCGAAGATCGTTTAACTTCTTTAAAGCGTAACACAGAGTCTAAACGTGGTGGCCGTGGCGCACGTCGCGGATAATAAGAACGTTTAGTTTTTAACATATAGAGAGGTACCCAGAGTGATGGCTCAGGGTGCTTTTTTATATGCGAAAATATATTTTTTAAAAAAGTTTTTGAGATGTGTTGACTTTAAATGATATCTGATGTAAGATACTAATTGTCCGTTAAATAAGACGACATGGCGGTGTAGCTCAGCTGGCTAGAGCGTACGGTTCATACCCGTGAGGTCGGGGGTTCGATCCCCTCCGCCGCTATATTTAATTTAACGGCCCGTTGGTCAAGTGGTTAAGACACCGCCCTTTCACGGCGGTAACACGGGTTCGAATCCCGTACGGGTCATCTAAAAAGATCATGCAAACTTGCATGATCTTTTTTTGTTAAATAAAAAAGTAAGACATACAATACTTCTACAAAATCACCTTAAATTTTCTGAATCTTCAATATAATAAAGGGAGATAAATTACATACTATGTATATATGTAGAGTTATTTCGAATAAAAAGTCGAACGATTATAAAAGTGAAAACTGTTGTTTTGACAAAAATCCCAATAAGCATCTTTTATAATGACAGTAATTAAACTATGCAGGTGGTGTTAAAAATATGCCTAAAGCAGGAAGGAATACTATGAATACAAGTGCATTGGCAATAAATGAAAGTCAGCTTGGAGGAATAAAGTGGACGAGTAAGTTGCGAATGAAGTTTGAACAAGTTTTCTTTAGATGGGGATTTATTATTGTTGTTATTGGTTTTCTTTTGGGAAGAGCGTATATATTAACAAACATTTTACCGTTTGCATTACCGTTTTTCGCTGCCGTTTATGTTATGAAGCGAGATAAAATGCCGCTCGCATTCCTAGCTTTAATGGGAGGAGCACTTTCAGTTTCGATAGATAATTTATTTTTTACTTTCGCGTCTATCTTTACTTTCTTCATTTATAATATCTTCTTTAGTCGGTTTACACGTAAAACTGTTGGACTTGTACCATTCCAAGTATTTATCTCCGCATTAACCGCACATTTAGTTGTTGTATATTTTGCACAGCAAACTATCACCATGTACGATTTGCTCGTTAGCACGATTGAAGCGGGGCTTAGTTTCGTATTAACGATGATATTTTTACAAAGTGTTCCGCTCTTAGTAGAAAGGAAAGGGAAACAACAAGCATTAGAGACAGAAGAAATTGTTTGTTTAATTATATTACTAGCATCTGTTTTAACAGGTACGACGGATTGGTTTGTATATGACGCTTCTATTCAACATATTTTCACTAGATATTTAGTGTTAGTATTTGCCTTCATCGCCGGCGCTGCTACAGGATCCACAGTTGGGGTTGTCACCGGCTTAATATTAAGTTTAGCGAATGTGTCCAGTTTGTCTCAGCTTAGCCTTCTTGCTTTTTCTGGATTGCTTGGAGGGTTATTGAAAGAAGGGAAGCGTCTAGGCGTTAGTTTAGGTTTGTTAATTGGGACAAGCTTAATTACATTATATGTAGATAAGCAAACGAACATTGTAACAACTTTAATTGAATCAGGTGTGGCAATTGTTTTCTTTTTATTAACACCGAAACTTGTTCTGGATCGCATTGCTAAATTTATGCCGGGAACACAAGAGCATTCACAAGATCAACAACAATATTTAAGAAGAATGCGCGATGTTACAGCGAACAAAATTAATCAATTTGCAAATGTGTTTGCGGCTTTATCTAATAGCTTTTCTGTATATGGTTATGTGGAGGAGGAAGATAAAGAAACAGAGGCAGATTTATTTTTAAGTACAATTACTGCGAAAACATGTCAAACGTGCTTTAAAAAGGATCAATGCTGGGTGGTTAATTTTGACAAAACGTATGATTATATGAAACAAATAATGAGTGAAACGGAAGAAGGAACACTGCAGCATAATCGGAAGTTAGTTCGTGAATGGGACAAGCATTGTGTGAGAGGTAAGAAAGTAACAGATTTAGTAGCCGGTGAATTAGATCACTTTTATGAGGGACAAAAATTACGAAAACAAATGAAAGAAAATCGCAGAATAGTAGCGGAGCAATTATTAGGCGTATCAAAAGTTATGGAGGATTTCGCACAGGAAATACAAAGAGAGCGAGAAAATCATCAAGTACAGGAAGAACAAATTTTGCAAGCGTTTCGTGATTTTGGCGTCGAAGTGGAGCATGTTGATATTTATTGTTTAGATAGAGGGAGCATTGATATTGAGATGTTAATTCCGGCTGCATCTAATGAGCATGGTGAGTGCGAAAAATTAGTTGCGCCGATGCTTTCGGATATTCTAAAAGAAAATATTGTCGTTAAACATGAAGAAAAGTCTTCTTATCCAAATGGTCACAGTTTAATATCATTTGGTTCAGCAAAGACGTATTCTCTTGATACGGGATTGGCTACAGCTGCAAAAGGCGGTGGGTTTGTTTCGGGGGATTCTTATGCGATGATGGATTTGAGTGTGGGTAAATATGCACTTGCGATTAGTGACGGTATGGGAAATGGGCAACGAGCTCATATGGAGAGTAAGGAAACGGTAAAATTATTACAAAAGATACTTCAATCAGGTATTGATGAGGAAATAGCAATTAAATCGATCAATTCAATTCTTTCTTTAAGAACGACAGAAGAGATGTTTACAACACTGGATTTGGCGATGGTAGATTTACGGGATGCGAATGCGAAATTTTTAAAGATCGGATCGACGCCGAGTTTTGTTAAACGCGCAAATAATATTTTGAAAATTGAAGCAAGTAATTTGCCAATGGGGATCATTGAAGATGTTGAGGTTGATGTAGTGGGTGAGCAATTAAAAACGGGCGATATTCTTATTATGATGAGCGATGGTATTTTTGAAGGAGCGCAGCATGTGGAGAACCATGAATTATGGATGAAACGAAAAATTAAGGAACTGCAAACCGAGGACCCGCAAGAAATTGCTGATATCATTATGGAAGAAGTGATTCGTTCTTGTGATGGTTATATAAATGACGATATGACAATTGTTGTGGCGAAAGTAAAGAAGAATATGCCGAAGTGGGCTACGATTCCAATTGTAGGAATGCAGGCGCAATAAAGTAAAACTTTAATCAGTGGGGGGTTCTCCATCCCCGCAGATAAAAAGCCCGTACCAATCGGGCTTTTTATCTGCTATTGATTCATATAGTCTATTCTGAAAAACCTAGGCGAATTCCTAGGTTTTTTTGCTTTAAAAGGTAATGTTATTATTTTTTTGAATATGTGCGGAGGATGTAAGATAAAAATGTAATTTTTGTATATCTTTTTTTTGCACAATGTTTGTAAAAGTTGTACCATTATAGACAAGGTAACTAACGTTGCTGTTCTTGTTTAATGAAAGGTGATTACGAAGTTGAAAGATACATTTGTTGAAAAGGTAGATGACTTTGTAAAGCAGCATGATGTATTAAAGGAATGTTCAACAATTGTTGTAGGAGTTTCGGGTGGCCCTGACTCTTTAGCTCTTCTATATTATTTGTTAGAAAAAAGGGCAGAAAAACAGTTGGAAATTGTAGTAGCGCATGTGGATCATATGTTTAGAGGCGATGAATCTCATGAGGATCTACAGTTTGTGCAGGATCTTTGCAAAGGACTGGGAGTTACTTGCGAAACGATAAGGGTTAACGTGTCGCAATATCAACAGCAATACGGAATGAATGCGCAGGTTGCTGCTAGAGAATGCAGATATGCATTTTTGGAAAGAATAATGAAGAAATATGATGCGAGATATGTAGCTCTTGGGCATCATGGAGATGATCAAGTAGAAACGATTTTAATGCGCCTTGTACGAGGGAGTACTCCGAAAGGGTATGCAGGAATTGCAGTGAAGCGTCCTTTTCATAATGGATATTTAATTAGGCCTTTACTTGGAGTAACGAAGGAAGAAATTGTTAATTACTGTAATGAGCTAAATTTAATTCCCCGTATAGATCCGAGTAATAAAAAGGAAGTATATACAAGGAATCGATTACGTAAATATGTCCTTCCTCATTTGAAAGAAGAAAATCCACAAGTGCATGAGAAATTTCAAAAATTTAGCGTGCAGATGCAAGAGGATGAGGCTTATTTGCAGGAATTAGCTTTTGAGAAAATGAATAAAGTAATTACAAAAAAAGTGATAAACAAATTAGCTTATCAATTCCTGCCTTTGAATCCATGTCTATGCCTTTACAAAGAAGAGGGATTCAACTAATATTAAACTATCTTTATGAATATAAGATTCCATCTTCTCTTTCCTCTATACATATTGACAAAGTGATTGAGTTTTTTAAGCGGACACAACCTTCGGGTTCACTTGATTTCCCAGGTGATTTAAAAATTGTTCGCACATACGAGGAGTGTAGCTTTGGATTTAAACAAGAAATTGTTTCTCCTTTTTCGCAAGATTTATCAGTACCCGGGACAATTACGCTATCGAACGGGGATGAACTTGTAATAGAGGTGAGCGAAGATATACCAAGTAACATGAATGAAACAGTATTTGTTGCTAAGTATAATGATATATCATATCCACTTCGTATTCGTTCTAGGGAAAATGGAGATCGCATGTCAATACAAGGTATGAATGGCACAAAAAAGATAAAAACTATTTTTATCGAAGCAAAAGTACCAAGAGAAAAAAGAGAAGCATGGCCGGTCGTTTGTGATGCAAGTGGGAATATTATTTGGATACCCTTGTTGAAGCGATCTGCATTTGCTGTTTCGAAAGAGATGGCAAAGAAGGATAAATATATGATTATTCACTACAAAAGCAAGGAGTCTTCCGGGAGGATAATGAAATGATGAATCAAGATATCGAAAAAGTATTAATTTCTGAAGAACAAATACAAGAAAAGGTGCGCGAATTAGGTGCAATTATTGCAGAGGATTATAAAAACACAGTACCTCTTGCAATTGGTGTATTAAAAGGCGCAATGCCATTCATGGCAGATTTATTAAAGAGAACAGATACATATCTTGAAATGGATTTTATGGCTGTATCTAGTTACGGTCACTCTACTGTTTCAACAGGCGAAGTGAAAATTTTAAAAGATCTTGATACTTCTGTAGAAGGTCGCGATATTTTAATCGTTGAGGATATTATTGATAGCGGTCTTACGCTAAGTTACTTAGTGGACCTATTTAAATATCGTAAAGCGAAGTCTGTAAAAATTGTTACGTTATTAGACAAACCAACAGGCCGCAAGGTAGATTTGAAAGCGGATTATGTTGGATTTACTGTCCCACATGAGTTTGTTGTAGGATATGGATTAGATTATAAAGAGCAGTACCGTAATCTTCCTTATGTAGGAGTATTAAAACCAAGCGTTTACTCAAATTAATTAAATACAGGCGTTACAATTGTATAGGAAAGTTTTTCTATGTTACGATTTACAATAGTGTTTATGCCGTGAGAGGAGGTTAGGAATGAATCGTATCTTCCGTAATACCATCTTTTATTTACTGATATTCCTAGTAGTAATTGGAATCGTGAGCTATTTTAATGGTTCAACGCAAAAAACGACATCAGTTAGCTACGATAAATTCATTACTAAACTAGAAAAAGGTGAAGTGCGCAATGTGCAACTTCAACCGAAAAATGGTGTGTTTGAGGTAAAAGGACAATTTAATACTTCTAGCCAAGGAGAACAATTTGTTACTTATGCACCAAATACTGAGGAATTACAAAAGAAAATTAATGATAAAGCGCAAGGTGCTGAAGTTAAGTATCAACCAGCAGAAGAAACAAGTGCTTGGGTAACCTTCTTTACTTCTATCATTCCGTTTGTCATTATCTTCATTTTATTCTTCTTCTTATTAAACCAAGCTCAAGGCGGCGGTAGCCGTGTTATGAACTTCGGGAAAAGTAAGGCGAAGTTATATAATGACGAAAAGAAAAAAGTTCGTTTCAGAGATGTTGCTGGAGCGGATGAAGAGAAACAAGAGCTTGTTGAGGTAGTTGAATTCTTGAAAGATCCTCGTAAGTTTGCTGAAGTTGGTGCCCGTATTCCTAAGGGTGTTCTGTTAGTGGGACCTCCAGGTACAGGTAAAACTTTATTAGCACGTGCTGTTGCAGGTGAAGCTGGCGTTCCGTTCTTCTCTATCAGTGGTTCTGACTTCGTAGAGATGTTTGTCGGTGTCGGTGCATCCCGTGTACGTGATTTATTCGAAAATGCAAAGAAAAATGCTCCTTGTATCATTTTCATTGATGAAATTGATGCAGTAGGACGTCAACGTGGCGCAGGTCTTGGTGGTGGCCATGATGAGCGTGAGCAAACGCTGAACCAATTACTTGTTGAAATGGATGGATTCGGTGCAAACGAAGGTATTATTATCATCGCTGCAACAAACCGTCCCGATATTCTTGATCCAGCATTATTACGTCCAGGTCGTTTTGACCGTCAAATTACAGTAGATCGTCCAGATGTAAATGGTCGTGAAGCTGTACTTAAAGTACATGCTCGTAATAAACCGCTTGATGATCATATTAACTTAAGAGCAATTGCAACTCGTACACCAGGGTTCTCTGGTGCCGATCTTGAAAACTTATTAAACGAAGCTGCTTTAGTAGCTGCGCGTCAAGATAAGAAGAAAATTGATATGAGTGACATTGATGAAGCGACGGATCGTGTTATTGCAGGTCCAGCTAAGAAAAGTCGTGTTATCTCTGAAAAAGAACGTAATATCGTTGCATTCCATGAAGCTGGCCATACTGTAATTGGTGTTGTCCTTGATGAAGCAGATATCGTTCATAAAGTAACAATTGTCCCTCGTGGTCAAGCTGGTGGATATGCAGTAATGCTTCCGAAAGAAGATCGTTACTTCATGACAAAACCAGAGTTACTTGATAAAATCACTGGTTTACTTGGTGGTCGAGTAGCTGAAGAGATTGTGTTTGGTGAAGCAAGCACAGGTGCTCACAACGACTTCCAACGTGCGACTGGTATTGCAAGACGTATGGTTACGGAGTTCGGTATGAGTGATAAGCTTGGACCGATGCAATTCGGTAGCTCGCAAGGTGGTCAAGTGTTCTTAGGAAGAGACTTCCATTCAGAACAAAACTACAGTGATGCAATTGCACATGAAATCGATGTGGAAATGCAAACGATTATAAAAGAATGTTATGCCCGCGCGAAACAAATTCTTACTGAAAAACGTGATAAGCTAGATATTATTGCGAAAACGTTACTTGAAGTAGAAACGTTAGATGCAGAGCAAATTAATCATTTATATGATTACGGCAGATTGCCAGAGCGCCCAACATCTTCAGATGATGTAAAAGTAAACATCAATATGAAGAAGGACGATGAAGACGTAGAAGATAAGTAAGAGATAAAGGAGTGACAATTGTCACTCCTTTTTTATTTGTAGAAAAATACTAAGTCGGAAAAATTTTTAATAAAATTAGTATTAAAAATTGAAATAGAGAGTAATCTTTTTGTAAAATGATGAGGATAGAAAAGCTGATTATATAAGTATGTGTGATATGATGTTTTTATAAGTTTTATACATACTACATAAATATAGATTAAATAAGATAAGTGGTGAGAATATGATTTTTGTATTGGATGTAGGGAACACAAATGCTGTACTAGGCGTATTTCAAGATGGGGAACTTCGTCAGCATTGGCGTATGGAAACAGATCGTCACAAGACGGAAGATGAATATGGAATGCTTGTAAAGCAGTTACTTGAGCATGAGGGTCTTTCATTTGAAGATGTGAAAGGTATTATTGTGTCTTCAGTTGTACCACCAATTATGTTTGCTTTAGAGCGCATGTGTGAAAAGTATTTTAAAATTAAACCGCTTGTAGTAGGGCCCGGGATAAAAACAGGGCTAAATATTAAATATGAAAATCCGCGTGAAGTAGGCGCAGACCGAATTGTAAATGCAGTAGCGGGAATCCATTTATATGGAAGTCCGCTTATTATTGTCGATTTCGGTACGGCTACCACATATTGTTATATTAACGAAGAGAAGCATTACATGGGTGGAGTTATTACACCGGGAATTATGATTTCAGCGGAAGCCTTATATAGTAGAGCGGCAAAACTTCCTCGTATTGAAATTACAAAACCAAGTAGTGTTATTGGGAAGAATACAGTAAGTGCGATGCAATCTGGTATTCTTTACGGATATGTTGGACAAGTGGAAGGTATTGTTAAGCGTATGAAAGAGGAAGCTAAACAGGAACCAAAAGTTATTGCAACAGGTGGATTAGCGAAATTAATTTCAGAAGAATCAAATGTAATTGATATCGTAGATCCGTTTTTAACGTTAAAAGGTTTGTATATGTTATATGAACGTAATGCAAATTTACAGTATGAGAAAGGTGAATAAATAAGTATGAAAGATTATTTAGTAAAAGCTTTAGCATTTGATGGAGAAGTACGTGCGTATAGTGTGCGTACAACAAATACAGTAAGTGAAGCGCAAAGACGTCACGACACGTGGAGAACTGCTTCAGCAGCGCTTGGCCGTTCTTTAACTGCGGGTACAATGATGGGTGCGATGTTAAAAGGTAATCAAAAGTTAACAATTAAGGTAGAGGGTAACGGTCCGATTGGTCCAATCTTAGTGGATGCTCATGCAAATGGGGATGTACGTGGTTATGTAACGAATCCGCATGTTGATTTTGAAGGAACAGAACAAGGAAAACTACGTGTATATCAAGCGGTGGGAACAGAAGGATTTGTAACTGTAATTAAAGATATTGGTATGCGCGAGCCGTTTATTGGTCAATCTCCAATTGTTTCAGGTGAATTAGGAGAAGACTTCACGTACTATTTTGCAGTTTCTGAACAGACGCCTTCTTCTGTTGGTGTTGGTGTTCTTGTAAATGGAGATGACAGCGTATTAGCGGCGGGTGGATTTATCCTTCAAATTATGCCGGGCGCACAGGAAGAAACAATTGCATTCATTGAAGATCGTTTGCAAAAAATCCCTCCTGTATCAACATTGATCGAACAAGGTCTTTCTCCAGAAGAGCTACTATATGCAGTTCTTGGGGAAGATAAAGTAAAGGTATTAGAAACTATGGATGTTCAATTTAATTGCACTTGCTCACGTGAACGTATTGAGAGTGTGTTAATTAGTTTAGGTAAAACAGAATTAGAGCAAATTCGTGAAGAAGAAGAAGAGACGGAAGTGCACTGTCATTTCTGTAATGAACGATATAAATTCTCTAAAGAAGATATTACAAGCATAATTGTGAACTTGTAATAAGGAAGTTTGGGTGGAGAATTGTTCGCTCGGATAGATTGACAAACAGGGAATTTTCTGACAAAATCTAAATATAGATAAAACCAATAAAAATACTCGGTGTTAGGAGTGACAGGAATGCGAGTGGCACAATCAGTTTCAGAATTAATCGGGAAAACGCCGATCGTTAAGTTGAACCGCATCGTAGAATCAGACAGCGCAGATGTATACTTAAAATTAGAATTTATGAATCCTGGGAGCAGTGTTAAAGATCGTATTGCATTAGCTATGATTGAAGATGCTGAAAAGAAAGGATTATTAAAAGAAGGCGATACAATCATTGAGCCAACAAGTGGTAACACAGGAATTGGTTTAGCGATGGTAGCGGCCGCTAAAGGATATAAGGCGATTTTAGTAATGCCAGAAACAATGAGTATTGAGCGTCGTAATTTATTACGTGCTTACGGTGCTGAATTAGTATTGACTCCAGGTCCTGAAGGAATGGGTGGGGCAATTCGTAAAGCGACTGAATTAGCGAAAGAGCATGGCTACTTTATACCGCAACAGTTCCAAAATCAATCAAATCCAGAAATTCATCGTTTAACAACAGGTCCAGAAATTGTTGAACAAATGGGTGATCAATTAGATGCGTTTATTGCAGGTATTGGTACAGGTGGAACAATTACTGGTGCTGGTGAAGTGCTGAAGGAAGCGTATAAAGATATTAAAATTTATGCAGTAGAACCTGCGGACTCACCAGTATTATCTGGTGGGAAGCCGGGGCCACATAAAATCCAAGGAATTGGGGCGGGATTCATCCCAGAGACATTGGATGTAAAGGTATATGATGAAATTATTCAAGTAAAAACAGAGCAAGCGTTTGAATATGCGAGAAGAGTGGCTAAAGAGGAAGGTATTTTAGTTGGTATCTCTTCAGGAGCAGTTATTTATGCAGCGACAGAAGTTGCGAAAAAATTAGGTAAAGGGAAAAAAGTACTTGTTATTATTCCAAGTAACGGTGAACGTTATTTAAGTACACCACTTTATCAATTTGAATCATAATTGAATGTGATTGAAAAGCATCCTTGAAAAAGGATGCTTTTTTCTTTTTGGATTGGAAATAGGAAAAGAGTGATTGACTAGAAAACTTCATGTAAAATAAGAGGTAGTATAATTAATTTATTTTCACTAACCTTCGAGTATAATCATTTTCTATATAAAGAGCTTATGTAGTTTGAGGTGGTTAATCTAAGAGGGTGGGATAAAAGAAGACGGGGTGTTGATATGCAACGAAGAAAATCTTTAGCGCTTTCTATTCCATATCAGTTAGATTTCTTTAAGCAATATAAATTTCTTTCTCAGGATAAGCCGCAACATATTTTGCTAGAAAGCGGACGTGGCGGTCGTTATAACATAGTGGGGTTAAACCCAGTAGCGGTAATCCAAGGGAAGGGTGAAACGTTACATATAAGCGAAAGTGGTAAGGAAACAATAAAGCGAGGGAATCCATTAGATTTAATGCAAGAATATATGGAAAAATGGAAAACAGACTACAATCCAGAGTACCCGCCGTTTCAAGGTGGTGCGATTGGCTACTTTAGTTATGATTGTATCCGTTATATCGAAAAACTCCCTTCTCTTGCAGAGGATGATCTGAATATACCCGATATATTCTTTTTATTATTTGACGATGTGTTCGTCTATGATCAAGAAGAAAAAGTATTGTGGATTATTACACATTATGTAGATAAGCATGCAGAGGCGGAAGAACGATTACATGAATGGAAGAATCTTTGGGCGGCAGAAGTGCCTGAAGTGACTATGCCGTTTGAACGTCCTGAAAAGAAAAATGAAGCGGTTGCTTTTACAGAAGAAGGCTTTATGAAGGCTGTTGAACGTATTCAAGAATATATTGGAAATGGTGATGTGTTTCAAGTAAACTTGTCGACAAGGCAAGAAAGAACTTTACAAACGCATCCGCTAGAAATTTATACAAGTCTTCGTAAAATTAATCCATCTCCATATATGGGATACTTGGAGCTTGGGGATTTTCAAATTGTTAGTGCTTCGCCTGAATTGCTAATTAAAAAACAAGGGCAAGAAGTAAGTACAAGACCAATTGCTGGTACAAGATCCCGCGGTGCGAATGAACAAGAGGATGAAGAATTAGCGAGGGAATTAATTGAGAACGAAAAGGAACGAGCGGAGCATGTAATGCTTGTAGATTTAGAACGAAATGATTTAGGGCGCGTTTGTAAATATGGCACTGTAGAAGTAGATGAATTTATGGTAATTGAAAAGTACTCACATGTTATGCATATCGTTTCTAATGTGCGTGGTGAGGTGGAAGAAGATAAGGATGCTTTCGATTTAGTGAAAGCTGTATTCCCTGGTGGAACAATTACCGGTGCCCCGAAAATACGTACGATGGAAATTATTGAAGAATTAGAACCTGTTCGACGAGGGATTTATACAGGTTCAATTGGTTGGATTGGTTATTCTGGAGATACGGAATTGAATATTGTAATTAGAACGCTTCTTGCTAAAGATGGGCAAGCGCATGTGCAAGCAGGAGCGGGAATTGTAATTGATTCAAATCCGAAAAATGAATATAAAGAGTCGTTAAAAAAGGCAATTGCTTTATGGCGTGCAAAAGAAAGTAGCGAAGAAACGGTTAGGTGAGAGAAATGATATTAATGATTGATAATTATGATTCTTTTACATTTAATTTGGTGCAATTTCTTGGAGAACTTGGACAAGAGCTTGTTATTAAGCGTAATGATGAAGTGACTATTGCAGATATTGAGAATATGAAACCAGATTTCTTAATGATTTCACCAGGTCCATGTAGTCCGAATGAAGCGGGAATTAGTATGGAAGCTATTAAATACTTTGCAGGAAAGCTTCCGATTTTTGGAGTTTGTCTTGGGCATCAATCTATTGCGCAAGTCTTTGGTGGAGAAGTTGTTCGAGCAGAGCGATTAATGCATGGGAAAACGTCGCCTATGCATCATGATGGAAAGACGATTTTCTCGGACATTCCTAATCCATTTACTGCAACGCGTTATCATTCCCTTATTGTTAAGAAAGAGACGTTACCTGATTGCTTAGAGGTAACATCTTGGACAGAGGAAGGGGAAATTATGGCGCTTCGTCATACAACATTACCGATTGAAGGTGTGCAGTTCCATCCGGAATCTATTATGACTTCTCATGGGAAAGAATTATTACAGAATTTCATTCGCAAATATAGTCCAAGCGTGGCATCGTGTTAATTTACGTAAATGGTGAATATGTAGAAGCGAATGAAGCGAAAATTTCTCCTTATGACCATGGTTATTTATACGGACTTGGAGTTTTTGAGACGTTTCGTATTTATAATGGTCATCCTTTCTTGTTGGATGATCATTATAAACGTTTAATAGATGCGCTAGATACATTGCAAATCAAATGGACAATGACAAAAGATGATGTAATGCTTATTTTGAAAAATCTCCTCGTTAAGAATGAATTGGAGCATGCATATGTTCGTTTCAATGTATCGGCGGGTGTAGATGAAATAGGATTGCAAACCGAAATGTATGAAGAGCCGTCGGTTATTGTTTTTATAAAACCTTTACCAGCCCCAGGGGATATAGTGGAAAAAGAAGGGGTTGTTTTAAAACAAGTGCGAAATACACCAGAGGGTGCGTTTCGCTTGAAGTCCCATCATTATTTAAATAACATTTTAGGGAAACGCGAAATTGGAAATGTTGTGGATAAGGAAGGTATTTTTCTTACTGAAGCAGGTTATGTTGCAGAGGGTATTGTTTCGAATCTCTTTTTTGTGAAAGACAATGTTTTGTATACGCCTTCGCTAAAAACAGGGATTTTAAATGGTATCACTCGTGCATTTATTATAAAGGTTGCAGAGGAGCTTCGTATAGAAATAAAGGAAGGTTTCTTTACGAAAGATGAATTGCTTTCAGCAGATGAAGCTTTTGTAACGAATTCCATTCAAGAAATTGTTCCGCTTTATCATATAGAGGGACGAGATTTCCCGGGTAAAGTCGGAATGATTACAAAAAGGTTTATGCATCTTTATGAAATGCAGAGAGAGAAATTGTGGAGTAGAAATGAATTGCGAAGAGGAGATGTGTAATTTGAAGTGGGATTATGATTTGCGCTGCGGCGAATATACATTGAATTTAAATGAAAAGACATTAATTATGGGGATTTTAAATGTAACGCCAGATTCATTTTCTGATGGTGGGAGTTACAACGAAGTGGATGCTGCGGTGCGCCATGCGAAAGAAATGAAAGATGAAGGTGCTCATATTATTGATATTGGTGGTGAATCTACTCGCCCGGGTTTCGCTAAAGTTTCGGTGGAAGAAGAAATTAAACGAGTTGTTCCGATGATCCAAACGGTTTCGAAGGAAGTGGAATTGCCTATTTCTATCGATACGTATAAAGCAGAAGTTGCGAAACAAGCAATTGAAGCTGGTGCTCACATTATTAATGATATTTGGGGGGCGAAGGCGGAACCGAAAATTGCTGAAGTTGCAGCTCATTATGATGTACCTATCATCTTAATGCATAACCGTGACAATATGAGTTATCGTAATTTAATGGCGGATATGATTGCTGATTTGTATGACAGTATTAAAATTGCTAAAGCTGCTGGTGTACGAGATGAGAATATTATTTTAGACCCAGGTATTGGTTTTGCTAAGACGCCTGAACAAAATTTGGAAGCGATGCGTAATTTAGAACAGTTAAATGTACTAGGTTATCCAGTTCTTTTAGGCACTTCAAGAAAGTCCTTTATTGGACATGTACTAGATTTACCGGTAGAGGAACGTCTTGAGGGAACTGGAGCTACCGTTTGTCTCGGTATTGAAAAGGGCTGTGAATTTGTTCGTGTTCATGATGTGAAAGAAATGGCGCGTATGGCTAAAATGATGGATGCGATGATTGGTAAGGGGGTAAAGTAATTGGATAAAATTTATATCCATGATATGGAGTTTTACGGTTATCATGGTGTATTCCCAGAGGAAAATAAATTAGGTCAGAGGTTTAAAGTTGATTTAACGGTAGAATTGGATTTGAAACGTGCAGGAGAAAGTGATGACTTAGAGCATTCTGTCAATTATGGAGAGCTTTTTGAATTGTGTAGGAAAGTTGTCGAAGATAGAACGTATAAGCTTGTAGAGAGCATCGCTGAAAATATCGCTACAAATATATTGAAACAATATGAGAGTATTTCACGATGTACAATTAAGGTAATTAAACCAGATCCGCCGATACCGGGGCATTATCGCGCTGTAGCGGTAGAAATTACGAGAGAACGTTCATGAATAATATAGCGTACATTGCATTAGGTTCGAATATTGGAGAGCGTTATACGTATTTAACTGAAGCGATTCAGTTTTTAAATAAAAGTCCGTATATCCAAGTTGATGATGTTTCATCAGTGTATGAAACTGATCCAGTTGGCTATACTGACCAAAGTTGCTTTTTAAATTTAGTTATAAAAATTTCTACCAATTTATCACCACAAGAATTATTGAAAGTAACGCAAAAAGTAGAGAATGACCTAGGAAGAAAAAGGGAAATTAGATGGGGTCCGAGAACCATCGACCTTGACATCTTACTCTATAATCAAGAAAATATTGAAGCAGAGAATCTTATTGTTCCGCATCCGCGGATGTTCGAAAGAGCTTTTGTTATCGTTCCGTTGTTAGAAATTAATCAAGATATAAAACAAGACATTTCACGTTCACAAGTAGAAGAAATGAAAAGGCGAGAGGGAGTAACGGTATGGAAGCAGAAAAATGGGGAAGACGCATTCGTGCTTTTCGAAAGCTGAAAGGCTATACACAAGAAGGTTTTGCTAAAGAATTAGGGGTATCTGTATCTGTTTTAGGTGAAGTTGAGAGAGGGAATCGATCGCCTTCCCAAGATTTTGTAGTAGAAGTTGCTAAAGCATTAAAGGTCTCGATAGATGAACTAATGCCAAAGTAATTATGAAGGAAGGAGTAAATCCAGTGTTAAAGATTGCAAATATTGAGATGAAAAATCCGGTTGTACTAGCACCGATGGCGGGAGTGTGTAACTCTGCATTCCGTTTAACAGTAAAAGAATTTGGTGCAGGCTTAGTTTGTGCTGAAATGGTAAGTGATAAGGCGATATTACTTAATAATAAGAGAACGTTAGATATGTTATATATCGACGAGAGAGAAAAGCCATTAAGTTTACAAATTTTTGGTGGAGAGAAAGAAACGCTTGTAGATGCTGCGAAATATGTAGATAAATATACGACAGCAGACATTATTGATATTAATATGGGTTGTCCAGTACCAAAAATCACTAAGTGTGATGCAGGAGCAAAATGGCTTTTAGATCCAAATAAAATATATGAAATGGTAGCGGCAGTTGTAGATGCTGTTGAAAAGCCAGTTACAGTTAAAATGCGTATAGGTTGGGATGAAGAACATATTTTCGCAATAGAAAATGCTAGAGCTGTTGAGCGTGCTGGTGGACAGGCAGTGGCAGTTCATGGACGTACACGAGTGCAAATGTATGAAGGAAAAGCAGATTGGGATATTATTAAACAAGTAAAGCAAGCTGTGAATATCCCGGTTATTGGAAATGGTGATGTTGAAACACCGCAAGATGCGAAGCGTATGCTTGATGAAATTGGTGTAGATGGTGTTATGATTGGCCGTGCTGCTCTTGGGGATCCGTGGATGATTTATCGTACGGTAAAGTATTTAGAGACGGGTGAATTAATGCCGGAACCAACAGTGCGCGAGAAAATTGATGTATGTATGTTGCATCTAGATCGTCTTATCGATTTAAAGAATGAAAATGTTGCTGTAAGAGAGATGAGAAAGCATGCGGCTTGGTATTTAAAAGGTGTTCGTGGTAATGCGAGTGTGCGTAATGGCATCAATACTTGCAACACACGTCAAGACCTTGCGAATGTATTAGGTGCATTTGTAGAAGAAGTAGAAGCGAAACAACAAACAATTTATGTTGGTTAATAAGGGAATGTAGAAGATTGACATTCTTCTACACACTTCCTATAATTACGTGAAAGAAAGAAGAACTGCCAGTTAGTTGCTGGCAGTTTTTCTAGTTGAGTAGAAAATGCTATACTGTATATATTGTAAAAATTAATAGAGCTGGAGTGATATCAATATCATGGATAACATGAACCACGAAGAATTAAACGACCAATTGCTTGTTCGTCGTGAAAAGCTACATAATTTACGTGAGCAAGGAATCGATCCGTTTGGTAAACGATTTGAACGCACAAATTCAACAACAGACTTAGTAAGTCTATATGGAGAATTCTCTAAAGAAGAATTAGAAGAGAAAGAAATCACTGTTTCTATCGCTGGTCGTATTATGACAAAACGCGGTAAAGGAAAAGCTGGATTCGCGCACATTCAAGATTTACACGGACAAGTTCAAATTTACGTTCGTAAAGATACTGTTGGAGATGAAGAGTACGAATTATTTACGACAGCAGATTTAGGTGACTTAGTAGGTATTGAAGGTAAAGTGTTCAAAACGAACGTTGGAGAACTTTCAGTAAAAGCAACAGGATTTACACTTTTAACGAAATCCCTTCGTCCATTACCGGATAAATACCATGGATTAAAAGATGTTGAACAACGTTACCGTCAACGTTACTTAGACTTAATTACAAGTATGGAAAGTCGTGAAACATTTGTTACTCGTAGTAAAATCATTCGTGAGATGAGAAGATATTTAGATGACAACGGTTATCTTGAAGTAGAAACGCCTATGATGCACGCGATTGCAGGTGGAGCATCTGCTCGTCCTTTCACAACGCACCATAATGCGTTAGATATGGAATTATATATGCGTATCGCAATTGAACTTCATTTAAAACGTCTTATTGTGGGTGGATTAGAAAAAGTTTATGAGATCGGCCGTGTATTCCGTAATGAGGGTGTATCAACTCGTCATAACCCTGAGTTTACGATGATTGAATTATATGAAGCATATGCTGATTATAATGATATTATGAAACTAACAGAAAATATGGTTGCTCATATTGCGAAAAAAGTATTGGGTACAACAACAATCCAATATGGTGATTATGAAATTAATCTAGAACCAGAATGGACACGTCTTCATATGGTAGATGCAATTAAGCAACACTCTGGAGCAGATTTCTGGAATCCAATGAGTGTAGAAGAAGCGCGTGAACTTGCAAAAGAACATAATGTAGAAATTAAGGATACAATGGAAGTTGGTCATATTATTAATGAGTTCTTCGAACAAAAAGTAGAAGATAAATTAATCCAACCGACATTTATTTATGGTCATCCGGTAGAAATTTCGCCACTTGCGAAAAAGAATGACGAAGATCCACGATTCACAGATCGTTTCGAGTTATTTATCGTTGCACGTGAACATGCGAATGCATTCACTGAGTTAAACGATCCAATCGATCAAAAAGAACGTTTTGAAGCTCAATTAAAAGAGCGCGAGCAAGGTAATGATGAAGCTCACATGATGGATGATGATTATATCGAAGCTCTTGAGTACGGTATGCCTCCTACGGGCGGATTAGGAATCGGTATTGATCGTTTAGTTATGTTATTAACAAATGCACCATCTATTCGCGATGTACTATTATTCCCTGCTATGCGTCATAAGCAAGACTAAGCTTTGGAGATTTCTCCAAAGCTTTTTTTATTTTACTATGAGTGATTTGAAGGAAGTGGGTTTTGATAGGGATCGTTTAGAAATTATATTTATATAGAAGAAACATGCTATTTTTATGCTTTTTTACTAAGTTAAAAATTTTATTAGAAAAACTATTGCATTTTAATAAGCGAACTGGTATATTTATATTCGTTGCCACGAGAGGTAACAAAAGAAACAAACGAAAAACAACTTATTTAAAAAAGTTGTTGACGAAAATATGACAAAATGTTATATTGATAAAGTCGCTTCTGAGCGACGAAGTAGTTCTTTGAAAACTGAACGAAACAAACAACGTGAAACGTCAATTTTTATTTTTAGATGCTAGACAAACTAACTTTATTGGAGAGTTTGATCCTGGCTCAGGATGAACGCTGGCGGCGTGCCTAATACATGCAAGTCGAGCGAATGGATTGAGAGCTTGCTCTCAAGAAGTTAGCGGCGGACGGGTGAGTAACACGTGGGTAACCTGCCCATAAGACTGGGATAACTCCGGGAAACCGGGGCTAATACCGGATAACATTTTGAACTGCATGGTTCGAAATTGAAAGGCGGCTTCGGCTGTCACTTATGGATGGACCCGCGTCGCATTAGCTAGTTGGTGAGGTAACGGCTCACCAAGGCAACGATGCGTAGCCGACCTGAGAGGGTGATCGGCCACACTGGGACTGAGACACGGCCCAGACTCCTACGGGAGGCAGCAGTAGGGAATCTTCCGCAATGGACGAAAGTCTGACGGAGCAACGCCGCGTGAGTGATGAAGGCTTTCGGGTCGTAAAACTCTGTTGTTAGGGAAGAACAAGTGCTAGTTGAATAAGCTGGCACCTTGACGGTACCTAACCAGAAAGCCACGGCTAACTACGTGCCAGCAGCCGCGGTAATACGTAGGTGGCAAGCGTTATCCGGAATTATTGGGCGTAAAGCGCGCGCAGGTGGTTTCTTAAGTCTGATGTGAAAGCCCACGGCTCAACCGTGGAGGGTCATTGGAAACTGGGAGACTTGAGTGCAGAAGAGGAAAGTGGAATTCCATGTGTAGCGGTGAAATGCGTAGAGATATGGAGGAACACC
>NC_022781.1:2862500-2880000 GCF_000496285.1 Bacillus toyonensis BCT-7112
AAGAGGGAAACAGCCCAGATCGCCAGCTAAGGTCCCAAAGTGTGTATTAAGTGGAAAAGGATGTGGAGTTGCTTAGACAACTAGGATGTTGGCTTAGAAGCAGCCACCATTTAAAGAGTGCGTAATAGCTCACTAGTCGAGTGACTCTGCGCCGAAAATGTACCGGGGCTAAATACACCACCGAAGCTGCGAATTGATACCAATGGTATCAGTGGTAGGGGAGCGTTCTAAGTGCAGTGAAGTCAGACCGGAAGGACTGGTGGAGCGCTTAGAAGTGAGAATGCCGGTATGAGTAGCGAAAGACGGGTGAGAATCCCGTCCACCGAATGCCTAAGGTTTCCTGAGGAAGGCTCGTCCGCTCAGGGTTAGTCAGGACCTAAGCCGAGGCCGACAGGCGTAGGCGATGGACAACAGGTTGATATTCCTGTACCACCTCTTTATCGTTTGAGCAATGGAGGGACGCAGAAGGATAGAAGAAGCGTGCGATTGGTTGTGCACGTCCAAGCAGTTAGGCTGATAAGTAGGCAAATCCGCTTATCGTGAAGGCTGAGCTGTGATGGGGAAGCTCCTTATGGAGCGAAGTCTTTGATTCCCCGCTGCCAAGAAAAGCTTCTAGCGAGATAAAAGGTGCCTGTACCGCAAACCGACACAGGTAGGCGAGGAGAGAATCCTAAGGTGTGCGAGAGAACTCTGGTTAAGGAACTCGGCAAAATGACCCCGTAACTTCGGGAGAAGGGGTGCTTTCTTAACGGAAAGCCGCAGTGAATAGGCCCAAGCGACTGTTTAGCAAAAACACAGGTCTCTGCGAAGCCGTAAGGCGAAGTATAGGGGCTGACACCTGCCCGGTGCTGGAAGGTTAAGGAGAGGGGTTAGCGTAAGCGAAGCTCTGAACTGAAGCCCCAGTAAACGGCGGCCGTAACTATAACGGTCCTAAGGTAGCGAAATTCCTTGTCGGGTAAGTTCCGACCCGCACGAAAGGTGTAACGATTTGGGCACTGTCTCAACCAGAGACTCGGTGAAATTATAGTACCTGTGAAGATGCAGGTTACCCGCGACAGGACGGAAAGACCCCGTGGAGCTTTACTGTAGCCTGATATTGAATTTTGGTACAGTTTGTACAGGATAGGCGGGAGCCATTGAAACCGGAGCGCTAGCTTCGGTGGAGGCGCTGGTGGGATACCGCCCTGACTGTATTGAAATTCTAACCTACGGGTCTTATCGACCCGGGAGACAGTGTCAGGTGGGCAGTTTGACTGGGGCGGTCGCCTCCTAAAGTGTAACGGAGGCGCCCAAAGGTTCCCTCAGAATGGTTGGAAATCATTCGTAGAGTGCAAAGGCATAAGGGAGCTTGACTGCGAGACCTACAAGTCGAGCAGGGACGAAAGTCGGGCTTAGTGATCCGGTGGTTCCGCATGGAAGGGCCATCGCTCAACGGATAAAAGCTACCCCGGGGATAACAGGCTTATCTCCCCCAAGAGTCCACATCGACGGGGAGGTTTGGCACCTCGATGTCGGCTCATCGCATCCTGGGGCTGTAGTCGGTCCCAAGGGTTGGGCTGTTCGCCCATTAAAGCGGTACGCGAGCTGGGTTCAGAACGTCGTGAGACAGTTCGGTCCCTATCCGTCGTGGGCGTAGGAAATTTGAGAGGAGCTGTCCTTAGTACGAGAGGACCGGGATGGACGCACCGCTGGTGTACCAGTTGTTCTGCCAAGGGCATAGCTGGGTAGCTATGTGCGGAAGGGATAAGTGCTGAAAGCATCTAAGCATGAAGCCCCCCTCAAGATGAGATTTCCCATAGCGTAAGCTAGTAAGATCCCTGAAAGATGATCAGGTTGATAGGTTCGAGGTGGAAGCATGGTGACATGTGGAGCTGACGAATACTAATAGATCGAGGACTTAACCATATAATATGTAGCAAATGTTATCTAGTTTTGAAGGAATATGCCTTCAATAGTTTGGTGATGATGGCAGAGAGGTCACACCCGTTCCCATACCGAACACGGAAGTTAAGCTCTCTAGCGCCGATGGTAGTTGGGACCTTGTCCCTGTGAGAGTAGGACGTCGCCAAGCTATTTATATCATCGCGGGGTGGAGCAGCACGGTAGCTCGTCGGGCTCATAACCCGAAGGTCGCAGGTTCAAATCCTGTCCCCGCAACCAATGGTCCCGTGGTGTAGTGGTTAACATGCCTGCCTGTCACGCAGGAGATCGCCGGTTCGACCCCGGTCGGGACCGCCATTTTATATAAAGAAAAGAACGAAACAAGTTGTTTCGTATTTTTTTATTTGTTTTAACAAAAAACTAATAAAGACAGTCAAACTATCCTTAGGACAACTCCTAAGGACTTTTTTATATATTCAAAACCTGTATAATAAAGAGCAGAGAACATTGTGAGTAAAGTAGGTGAAGTCTGTGAGTAAATATGAAGTAACAACAAAATCTTCTGAGGAAACACAAAGATTATCAGAAAAACTAGGTGAACTTGCCCGGGCACAAGATGTAATTATTTTAGAAGGAGATCTTGGAGCTGGTAAAACGACTTTTACAAAAGGGCTAGCAAAAGGTCTTGGCGTGAAAAGAGTTGTAAATAGTCCTACCTTTAACATTATTAAAGAATATAAAGGAAGATTGCCGTTATATCATATGGACGTGTATCGTTTAGCGGAAAGTGAAGAAGACTTAGGTTTTGATGAGTACTTCTATGGTGAAGGAATTACGGTAGTAGAATGGGCTCATTTGATAGAAGCATATTTACCGAATGAAAAGTTACAAATTAGTTTATTCCATGCTGGAGATGACACAAGGAAAATTGTACTCGAGCCAGTTGGAGACCGTTATATTAGATTATGTGAGGAGCTATTACAAGATGAAAGTACTAGCAATTGATACTTCAAATTACGTAATGGGTGTATCCCTTATTGAGGAAGAAAACGTAATTGGGGAAATCATTACAAATTTAACAAAAAACCATTCTGTACGCCTTATGCCAGCTGTAGAGCAACTATTAAAAGAATGTGGTGTAAAACCAAAAGAATTAACTAAAATCGTTGTGGCTGCTGGACCTGGATCATATACAGGAGTTCGCATAGGTGTGACAGCGGCAAAAACATTAGCTTGGTCACTTCAAATACCAATCGTAGGTGTATCAAGTTTAGAAGTAGTAGCTGCAAACGGTGCTAACTTTAGTGGGTTAATTTGTCCTTTATTTGATGGAAGACGTGGACAAATTTATACTGGATTATATACATATGAAGGAGAGCAGTTAACTTCAATAGAAGAAGATCGAATTATTCTTATTGTAGACTGGTTGCAAATGTTAAAAGATAAAGGACAGCCTGTTTTATTTATCGGTAACGATGTTAAATTGCATAAAGAAACAATTATAGAACATTTAGGCAATCAAGCTGTATTTGCTCCTTTCACTAAAAATAACCCAAGACCAAGTGAGTTAGCTTTCTTAGGGTTACAAAAAGAGGAACAAGATGTACATTCATTTGTTCCTAGTTACCTTCGTTTAGCTGAAGCTGAAACAAAGTGGTTAGAAAGTCAAAACAAGTAGGAGCTTGCAGAAGATGGATATGATATTTAGAAAGATGGAACTCGATGATATCGCTCAAATTGTAGCTATTGAAGAAGCATCTTTTTCAACTCCTTGGACTGCAGATGCCTTTCAACGTGAATTAACGATGAATGAACATGCACATTATGTTGTGCTAGAAAAAGATGGCCTTGTAATCGGGTATTGTGGATTGTGGATAATTATTGATGAATCACATATCACAAATATAGCTATTTTGCCAGAATACCGAGGTCAAAAGTTAGGAGATGCCCTATTGAAAGAAGTTATTTCCGTAGCGAAAGAACTAGGGGTAAAAACAATGACGCTTGAAGTACGCGTATCAAATGAAGTAGCAAAGCAGTTATACAAAAAATACGGATTTCAAAATGGTGGAATTCGTAAACGATACTATGCAGACAATCAGGAAGATGGTCTTGTAATGTGGGTGAATATATAATGGAAAAAAATACGATTATACTTGGTATTGAAACAAGCTGCGATGAAACAGCAGTAGCAGTTGTTAAAAATGGAACGGAAATCATTGCGAACGTCGTTGCATCACAAATTGAAAGTCATAAGCGTTTTGGCGGGGTTGTACCAGAGATTGCATCCCGTCACCATGTAGAAGAAATTACAGTTGTGTTAGAAGAAGCTTTAAAAGAAGCGAATATAACTTTCGAGGATATTGATGCAATTGCTGTAACAGAGGGACCCGGTTTAGTAGGAGCACTTTTAATAGGAGTAAATGCAGCGAAGGCGGTAGCCTTTGCACATGATATTCCTCTAGTTGGTGTTCATCATATTGCTGGCCATATTTATGCGAATCGTTTAGTAAAAGAAGTTCAATTCCCACTACTATCACTTGTTGTATCGGGTGGACATACAGAACTTGTTTATATGAAAGAACATGGTTCATTTGAAGTGATTGGTGAAACGCGAGATGATGCAGCAGGAGAAGCATATGATAAAGTAGCTCGTACGCTATCTATGCCGTATCCAGGTGGTCCTCATATTGATCGCCTTGCGCATGAAGGGAAGCCAACAATTGATTTGCCTCGTGCATGGCTAGAACCCGATTCGTATGATTTCAGCTTTAGTGGATTGAAATCAGCAGTTATCAACACTGTGCATAACGCAAAACAACGTGGTATAGAAATTGCACCGGAAGATTTAGCAGCAAGCTTTCAAGAGAGTGTAATTGATGTACTTGTAACGAAAGCATCTCGTGCAGCAGAAGCGTATAATGTAAAGCAATTGCTTCTTGCTGGTGGAGTAGCTGCTAATAAAGGGCTTCGTGCACGTCTAGAAGAAGAGTTTGCACGAAAAGAAGATATAGAGCTAATTATCCCGCCGTTATCTTTATGCACAGACAATGCAGCAATGATTGCAGCTGCAGGTACAATTGCATACGAACAAGGAAAACGTGCGACATTAGCTTTAAATGCAAACCCAGGCTTAGATATTGAAGCATAGTTATACACAAAATTAACCACAGCTTGTGGATAAAACCCATATTATCTGTTGATAATGTGGGTTTTATTGTGTATATAAACTGTTAATAACTTTTTTGTTAAATGTGGATAATGTGGAAAAGTTATTTTGATGTTTATTTTATAAAGGTGGATATGTGTATAACCTTGTGGATAAAACGGATGAAGTCTGACCTTTAAATGAATTCTTTTTCGGGAAATAAAAACGAGAAGATATCCTAAAAAACTTTTGAAAAATCCTCCTCTTATCATATTGGTTGCTGCAATTGTCAATCTTTGTCGGGAAAACGATGTTTCTTGTCGAATTGTTTATATATTTTAAGTTAAGGTATGTGCATTCAAAAAATCGTCGATATAATTTCATGTACTACGAAACTGATTCTAAAGGGAAATAAAAAGGATGTCATCTAGTCAAAAATCCTCGACTGATGAGACATCCTTTTTGTTTAAATTAGCTTATATATGCAGTTCTTCCCATTCTGCCATACAGGCTTCAAGTTGTTCTTGTAATGTTTGTTTTTTCGTTGTAATCTCACTAGCCTTTTCATAATCTGCATATATTTCTGGTAAGCAAAGCTGATCCTCTAACGTAGCAATTTCTTCTTCTAAGCTTACGATGTTTTGTTCTAGTTCTTCGATTTTTCGAGTGCGTTGACGTTCTAATTGTTTACGCTCTTTTTCTTCGAGATAATTTAATTTTTCTTGAGCTACGGTTTTTTGAACAGGTGCCTGATTTTCTTGCTGTTCTTGTTGTTCAAATGCTACGCGTTCAATCATTTCATTTTTCTTCTCCACATAGTAATCGTAATCACCTAAATACTCTTGCGCACCTTCTGTTGATAATTCGACAACTGTAGTCGTTACGCGATTAATGAAGTAGCGGTCATGTGAAACGAATAGAAGAGTTCCTGGATAATCAATTAAAGCATTCTCCAAAATTTCTTTACTATTTAAATCAAGATGGTTCGTTGGCTCATCGAGAATTAATAAATTGGATTTTTGCATCATAAGTTTTGCGAGAGCTAATCGGGCCTTTTGTCCACCACTAAGAGAAGATACTGGTTTTAGTACATCATCCCCTGTGAATAAAAAATTACCTAATATAGTGCGAATTTCTTTTTCGGGTTGAAGCGGATATTCATCCCATAGTTCATTTAAAACGCGCTTAGAAGATGTTAAGTTAGCTTGCTCTTGATCATAATAACCAACAGATACATTTGATCCGAAAGCAACATCTCCATGTAATAGCTGTAACTTATTCACAATGGATTTTAATAATGTGGATTTTCCAATTCCATTCGGTCCAACTAAGGCAACACTATCTCCCCGAGTTAAGCGCATATTTACATGTTCAATAATAGGATCCTCATCATAACCGATGGTTGCATCTTTTACTTGTAAAACATCATTTCCACTTTGTTTTTCAATATCGAAGTGGAATGAGGCTGATTTAGAGTCACCTAATGGTCTGGTTAATAATTCCATTCTATCTAATTGTTTACGACGGCTTTGTGCACGTTTTGTCGTAGATGCACGTGCTATATTTTTTTGAACGAAGTCCTCAAGTTTAGCGATTTCATCTTGTTGCTTTTCGTAACGCTTCATTTCTTGTTCGTATAGGGCTGATTTTAAGTCTAAATATTTACTGTAGTTACCAACAAATCGTCTGCTTTCTTTATTCGAAATTTCATATACTTGTGTAACAAGCTTATCTAAGAAATAACGGTCATGAGAAACGATTAAAATTGCGCCAGGATAACCTTGTAAGTATTGCTCAAGCCACGTTAATGTTTCGATGTCTAAATGGTTTGTAGGCTCGTCTAAAATAAGTAAGTCTGGTTTCGTTAATAATAATTTCCCAAGAGCTAATCTCGTTTTTTGTCCGCCACTTAACGTAGAAATTGTCGTCTGATGCGTTTCAACAGGGAAACCAAGACCGCTTAAAATGGAGCGAATATCTGCTTCGTACTGATAGCCGCCTTGATCTTTATAATCTAATTGCAATTGGTCATAATCAGCTAATAATTTTTCATATGTAGCGGCATTTGAAAAGTTTTCTTCTTTTCCCATTTCTTGCTCTAGCCTTCGAAGTTTTGTCTCCATTTGCTGTAGGTGTGTAAAGACGGTTAGCATTTCATCCCAAATTGTTAATGATGTTTCTAATCCAGTATTTTGAGCTAAGTACCCAATTGAGACATCTTTCGGTTTTATAATTTCGCCGCCATCATGAGATAATTCACCGGCGATAATTTTTAATAATGTAGATTTTCCGGCTCCATTTCGTCCAACTAAAGCGATACGATCTTTCGTTTGCACTTCCAATTTTATGTTTGCAAGAATCGTTTCGGCACCGTATAATTTTGAAAGCCCGTTTACTTGTAATAAAATCAATGTTTTCACCTCAAATAATTTCTTAACTTTGCCATGTTTATATTTCTCAATCATACTAAAAATAGTGTATAGTTTAAAATAAAGAGAGAATACTTCTTCTCTTTATTATACAAGGAAATTCATAAGTACTAAACTTCTGTATTCGATTCAAGTATATGAATAAAGATAGGAAGAGAGGAGAGGTTATATGGATCAGCAGAAAATTCCGCAAGCCACTGCTAAACGATTGCCTCTATACTATCGATTTATCCAAAACTTATCTCTTTCTGGTAAGCAACGTGTTTCATCAGCCGAATTGAGTGAAGCGGTAAAGGTTGATTCCGCAACTATTCGAAGAGATTTCTCATACTTTGGAGCATTAGGGAAAAAGGGATATGGATATAACGTAAATTATTTATTATCATTTTTCCGTGAAACACTCGATCAAGATGATATAACACGTGTAGCGCTTATTGGAGTAGGTAATTTAGGGACCGCTTTCTTACATTATAATTTCACGAAAAACAATAATACAAAAATTGAAATGGCATTTGATGTTAGTGAAGAGAAAGTTGGAACAGAAATCGGGGGTATTCCTGTATATCATTTAGATGAATTAGAAGAAAGGTTATCAAATGATATACAAGTGGCAATATTAACAGTACCCGCTACAGTAGCGCAATCTGTAGCCGATAGATTGGCAGAAACAAACGTGCACGGTATTTTAAACTTCACACCAGCACGCTTAAATGTGTCAGAGAATATAAGAATTCATCATATTGATTTAGCTGTAGAGCTACAAACGCTTGTTTACTTTTTAAAGAATTATCCACAATAAAACGCAGAGGAGGTGACCTCTGCGTTTTATTATTGTTTTTTCTTTGTGAATTTCACTAATATAAGGCGAAGTGCCAAATTAAAATCAATTGTTGCCATAACTGCAAATAGTATTGTCCACATATTCCAGATTGTATCTGTCACGTTCGTAATGGCGAAACGTGTAAAGATACATCCGAGAAGGAAATACAATGCAGCCATGAACAATGGTGAGTTTCTCATACAAAAAATCCTCCGATAAAGCCTTGCATTTTTTCAGCTTCTTTAATCATTTCTTGAATTTGTTCATTGCTCATGAAAATCTGTCCAATGGCAACTAATGTATTCATTGCTACATGGGCTGCTATAGGAACGATAATGCGTTTCGTTTTTACATATAAGAAGGCGAATACGAGCCCCATAGAAGTGTATACCAATAGGTGAGTAAAATCAAAATGAATCGCTGCGAATACGAGTGAACTAATAATAGCAGCAACGAAGAAATTAAATCTCTTATAAAGTGTACCAAATAAAATTTTTCTAAATACGATTTCTTCTAAAATAGGTCCGATTATAGATATAACAATAAGGAACCAAGGTGTCGTTCTTGCGATGTCCATAAGTCGGTCTGTATTCTCAGATCCAGGTGTAATCCCTAATAGATACATTTCAATCATACCTGCAATACTTTGTGAGATGATTGCTAAGAAGAACCCGATAAAAATCCACCCGATTGTAGCTGGAACAGAAGAGCGCATTGCATCTAAATGCCTGTCACGAATATCTGTTCTAAGTAACCAAATTACAACGCATAGTGCAATGAAAAAGCTAATAATAGACCAATGTCCGGTTATTAGTTGAAACTTTTCCTCGTTGGTAAATCCTCTATTATCGTATAGTCCGGTTTTCAGAAGAAGTGGTAATCCGGCAATACCCGACAATTGCATTAAAATGTATGTAACGATAATCCACCAATATTGTTTCTTCAAATGGTTTAACCATCCTTTCTAACTCTAGTGTATGAGATAAGGCAGGATAACATGTAATATGCTACCTACGATATAAACTTTCATTCGAATTATGTTTTTTTTGTAAATCTGCATTGGAAATTAAAATAGAAGACAGGAAAAAGTTGTGTGTGTAGCGAAAACAACTTAGGGTGTCTTTCATATTGTAACATACGAGTAGTGGAAACAACGATTCATATAGTAAAGGTAGTAGAAGAAGGATTTTATATAGAAGAGTATATATAGTAATTTGCGAAAAAATTATGATTTTTTTACTTGCAAAAGAAATTGAGATTATTTATTATTATAAGTGTGTTAGCACTCGGGTGACTCGAGTGCTAATAAAAAATTTACATAACACAATGAGGAGGTTATTGTTCATGCTAAAGCCATTAGGTGATCGCGTTGTAATTGAGCTTGTTCAAGCAGAAGAAAAAACAGCAAGTGGTATTGTATTACCAGACACTGCAAAAGAAAAACCACAAGAGGGTAAAGTTATTGCAGTAGGTACTGGTCGAGTGCTTGAAAATGGTGAGCGTGTTGCTTTAGAGGTAGCAGCAGGTGATCTTATCATCTTCTCAAAATATGCAGGTACTGAAGTAAAATACGAAGGTACAGACTACTTGATTTTACGTGAAAGTGACATTTTAGCAGTTATCGGTTAATTATATAAATCTTAAAAATTCCAAGGGGGTCAATTATTATGGCAAAAGATATTAAATTTAGTGAAGAAGCACGTCGTTCGATGCTTCGCGGTGTCGACACTCTTGCAAACGCAGTAAAAGTAACGCTTGGACCAAAAGGTCGTAACGTTGTACTTGAGAAAAAATTCGGTTCACCACTTATTACAAATGATGGTGTAACAATCGCAAAAGAAATCGAATTAGAAGATGCATTCGAAAACATGGGTGCAAAATTAGTAGCAGAAGTTGCTAGCAAAACAAACGATGTAGCTGGTGACGGAACGACAACTGCAACTGTATTAGCGCAAGCTATGATTCGTGAAGGTCTTAAAAACGTAACAGCTGGTGCAAACCCAATGGGTCTTCGTAAAGGTATCGAAAAAGCTGTTACTGCTGCAATTGAAGAATTAAAAGCGATTTCTAAACCAATTGAAGGTAAATCTTCTATCGCACAAGTAGCTGCTATTTCTGCGGCTGACGAAGAAGTAGGTCAATTAATCGCTGAAGCAATGGAGCGCGTTGGTAACGACGGCGTTATTACTTTAGAAGAATCTAAAGGATTCACAACGGAATTAGACGTAGTAGAAGGTATGCAATTTGATCGTGGATATGCATCTCCTTACATGATTACTGATTCTGACAAAATGGAAGCTGTTCTTGATAACCCATATATCTTAATTACTGACAAAAAGATTTCTAACATCCAAGAAATCTTACCAGTATTAGAGCAAGTGGTACAACAAGGTAAACCACTTCTTATCATTGCTGAAGATGTAGAAGGCGAAGCTTTAGCTACATTAGTAGTGAACAAACTTCGTGGTACATTCAATGTAGTGGCTGTTAAAGCTCCTGGATTTGGTGACCGTCGTAAAGCAATGCTAGAAGATATCGCAATCTTAACTGGTGGCGAAGTAATCACTGAAGAATTAGGACGTGACTTAAAATCTGCTACAGTTGAATCTTTAGGACGCGCTGGTAAAATCGTTGTAACGAAAGAAAACACAACTGTAGTTGAAGGTATTGGAAACACACAACAAATCGAAGCTCGCATCGGTCAAATCCGTGCGCAATTAGAAGAAACAACTTCTGAATTCGATCGTGAAAAATTACAAGAGCGTCTTGCTAAATTAGCTGGTGGCGTAGCAGTAATTAAAGTAGGTGCAGCAACTGAAACTGAGTTAAAAGAGCGCAAACTTCGCATTGAAGATGCACTTAACTCAACTCGTGCAGCAGTAGAAGAAGGTATCGTTGCAGGTGGTGGTACTTCACTTATGAACGTATACACGAAAGTAGCTTCTATCGTAGCTGAAGGCGACGAAGCAACAGGTATCAACATCGTACTTCGTGCACTAGAAGAGCCAGTTCGTCAAATCGCAATCAACGCTGGTCTAGAAGGATCTGTAGTTGTAGAGCGTCTAAAAGGCGAAAAAGTAGGCGTTGGTTTCAACGCAGCTACTGGCGAATGGGTTAACATGCTTGAGTCTGGTATCGTAGATCCAGCTAAAGTAACTCGTTCTGCACTTCAAAACGCAGCATCTGTTGCAGCTATGTTCTTAACAACTGAAGCTGTAGTTGCTGATAAGCCAGAACCAAATGCACCAGCAATGCCTGACATGGGCGGCATGGGCATGGGCGGTATGGGCGGAATGATGTAATAAGCATCACTCTGTGAAGCTGTTCAATGTATAAATAGTTAATTAGAAGAAGGCTACTTCCTTGATAAAAGGAGGTAGTCTTTTTTGTTGTTAAGATGTATATAAAAGGTTTCTGGAAGGTCGCAAGTTTAGAGAGAGAATGGAGGGGAATATTCAAGCTTCTTTTATTACGATAATATTCAATATAATTCCAATTGAATATATAATTCTTTTAACATTTATGATACAGTCAAAAGGGATTTTTCTTATTTTTTAGTCGAGATAATAAGTCTCCTAGTTCTTATTGTCTATGAGAGAAGATGGCGGTAGCCTAGTTAGTGAGGTATATGATGCAGATTAAAGAAAATTTGGGTAGAAACATTTTTTCGAAAATATTAGTAGTATGTGGTTTGGCGATGTTTATCATTACACTTTATAGTTCATTTCAAATAGAGAAATCTACCTATTCTTCGGTCGCTGTGTTAATTCTGGAGATAGTAGCAACTATTTTGGTGCTCGGAATAATATCATTTTTAGCAAATCGTTTTTTAACAGTTAATCAATTTTTGCTCATTCTCATAGTTACAGCCTTTGCAATTAGGTTGTTATGGATCATTTTTGAAAAAACAGTACCTATCTCGGATTTTTCTGTAATGTATGAAAGTGCTCAACAAGCTGTAAAGGGTAATTTTGCATTTATTACAGATGAATACTATATGAGTTGGACATACCAATTGGGATTCACATATTATGAGGCTATATTAATAAAATTTTTTGGTAATCATCTGTTTATATTGAAGTTATTTAATATTTTTTGGAGCGTAGGTACTGCCGTGATTATTTATTTTATGGGTAAAACCATTTTTAATGAATACAGTGCGAGAACTGCGGCAATATTTTACGCGTTTTACATACCTAATATTATCTATAGCTCTGTATTAACAAATCAATATATTTCTACCTTTTTCTTTTTTTTAGGACTGTATGTTTTAATTACAAAAGGTTTTTCAACTAAATACGGTTGGGGTTTAACAGGGTTACTGTTAAGTATTGGAAATATTATGAGACCGTTAGGAAGTTTCTTTTTATTGGCGGTTTTTGTTTATGTATTAATTTATAAGATACTTCCGTTTAGAAAAAAAGAAACGTTTAACTACGTAAAAAAATTAGTGGGAATAGTGATTGTATATTTTCTAGTGATGCAAATTGTAAGTATTTTCTTAATGAACACGGGATTAGCGAAAAAACCATTGTCGAACCAAATGCCATATTGGAAATTTGTTGTGGGATTCAATTATGACTCGATTGGTGGATGGAATCAGCCAGATGTTGTTTACCTTAGTCAATTTAAACTTGGGAAGGAAAGAAATGATGCTTCCGTTGCTTTGATCAAGGACAGATTGAAGGACAAAGAGAAAGTTCGTCAATTACTTGTATTGAAAGTTGAAAAAATGTGGAGTAATCCTGATGATGCACCTGGTTGGGCTTTGGAGTGGGGGGAACTGAATAAACCACACTTACAACAAATGCTGACAAAATATGAAAGGCTTATGTATATTACATGTTGTATATTTGCGATTGGTACCATTTCATTATATAGAAGAAATGATTCAATATATCCTCTTTTATATATTTTGTTTGGTGGATATGTGGTTATTCATTTGTTTGTCGAAGTTCAAACTAGGTATCGTTTTGACATTTTGCCCGTTATGTTTTTATTTGTGGGATACGGGGTATTTGTAATAAAAAATGGTGTTACACGATTAATGGGTAGAAAACAACAGAAAAAAGTTGAATAATAGGATAAAACACAAAAAACATTTCTATATGGAAATGTTTTTTGTGTTTTAGTGGGAAAGAAATTAATTTCTGTAGAATTTTGTCGCTTTCTCTCTTGACCACATCGACACTTCATTGTTAGAATCTAGGAAGATAATATAAAACGATCCTTCATATATCCTCAATGATATGGTTTGAGAGTCTCTACCGGGTTACCGTAAACAACCTGACTATGAAGGCAGTGTGTCTTATATTTATAAAGAGCGGAGACTATCTTTCTTTATAAAGCCAGACCCCTGCCTTTTCTTTGTTATGAGACTAGAGGCGGAGGACTGGCTTTTTTTATTATATTGGTAATGCTTTTCGCCAAATTGGTGAAAATATTTATATACGAGAACTAACGTTGGGGTGATTATTTTGAAAAAGCAGCACGATACAATTATCGTTTTAGATTTTGGAAGTCAGTACAATCAGTTAATAGCACGTCGAATTCGTGAGTTCGGTGTATACAGTGAACTTCATCCACATACAATTACTGCGGAAGAAATTAAAGCAATGAATCCAAAAGGGATTATTTTCTCTGGTGGACCAAATAGTGTATACGGTGAAGGTGCATTACATTGTGATGAAAAAATCTTTGAACTAGGATTACCGATTTTCGGTATTTGTTACGGTATGCAGCTTATGACACAACACTTCGGTGGTAAAGTAGAACGTGCAAACCACCGTGAGTACGGAAAAGCTGTTCTTAAAGTAGAGAACGAATCAAAATTATATACGAACCTTCCAGAAGAGCAAGTTGTATGGATGAGTCATGGTGACTTAGTAACTGGTTTACCTGAAGGATTCGTAGTAGACGCAACAAGTGAGTCTTGCCCAATTGCTGGTATGAGCAATGAAGCGAAAAACTTATACGGTGTACAATTCCACCCAGAAGTACGTCATTCTGAGCACGGTAACGATTTAATTAAAAACTTCGTATTCGGCGTATGTGGTTGTTCTGAAGGATGGAACATGGAGAACTTTATCGAAGTAGAATTAGAGAAGATCCGTGAAACTGTTGGAGACAAAAAAGTACTATGCGCACTTAGTGGCGGTGTAGATTCTTCTGTTGTAGCAGTATTAATTCATAAAGCAATTGGCGACCAGTTAACATGTATTTTCGTTGACCACGGCTTACTTCGTAAAGGTGAAGCAGAAGGTGTTATGAAAACATTTAGCGAAGGCTTCCATATGAACGTTATTAAAGTGGATGCACAAGAACGCTTTATGAACAAGTTAAAAGGTGTAGAAGATCCAGAACAAAAACGTAAAATTATCGGTAACGAATTCATTTACGTATTTGATGATGAAGCTTCTAAATTACAAGGTATGGACTTCCTAGCACAAGGTACACTTTACACAGACATCGTTGAAAGTGGTACAGCAACTGCACAAACAATTAAATCTCACCATAACGTTGGTGGACTTCCGGAAGACATGCAGTTCAAATTAATTGAGCCTTTAAACACGTTATTTAAAGATGAAGTACGTGTATTAGGATCTGAATTAGGAATTCCTGATGAAATCGTATGGCGTCAACCATTCCCAGGTCCAGGACTTGGTATTCGTGTATTAGGTGAAATCACAGAAGAGAAATTAGAAATCGTTCGTGAATCTGATGCGATTTTACGTGAAGAAATTATTAAAGCGGGCTTAGACCGCGAAATTTGGCAATACTTCACTGCGCTTCCTGGTATGCGTAGCGTAGGTGTTATGGGTGACGAGCGTACTTACGATTACACAGTAGGTATCCGTGCAGTAACATCTATCGACGGTATGACAGCTGACTGGGCACGTATCCCTTGGGACGTATTAGAGAAAATCTCTGTACGTATCGTAAACGAAGTAAAACACGTTAACCGTATCGTGTATGATGTAACGAGTAAGCCACCAGCAACTATTGAGTGGGAATAGTATTATAAAAAAGATCCATCTTTTGCTTATGCATAGATGGATCTTTTTATTTTCAGTATTAATACGAACGAAAATATAAAATTTTATAAAATTGTTCGTTTTTAAATTGACAAAAATACTTTCAAGAGTTAATATGAGTATGTAATTCAAACGAAAAGTGAATATTATGCCGTCGTATAATATCGGGGATATGGCCCGAAAGTTTCTACCTAGCTACCGTAAATGGCTTGACTACGAGGCGTTTTTATAAAGATGAGGGGAAACTTGTCTTTGTTTATAGAACGCTTCCATGTATATGCAATGGAAGCCTTTTTTATTTTTATAGATAAAAGAGGGCTAGGGTGAAATGCGGCGAGTAATCATATAACGGGGGAAACGTAGGATGAAACGCTATTTTCAATTTGATGAGCTCGGTACGAATTATAAGACTGAGTTCATAGCAGGGTTAACGACATTTCTATCTATGGCTTACGTACTATTTGTCAATCCTGCTACGCTGTCACTTGGAAATGTTAAAGGGTTACCAGCAGGTACAGGAATGGATCCAGGTGCAGTATTCGTTGCGACAGCATTAGCGGCCGCGATCGGTTCGTTAATTATGGGTATTTTCGCAAAGTATCCAATTGCTTTAGCCCCAGGTATGGGAATTAACGCGTTCTTTGCTTATACAGCAGTTTTAACGATGGGTATTCCGTGGCAAACAGCAATTGCCGGAACGTTAATGTCAGGTATTATCTTTATTATTCTTACAGCTTCAGGTATTCGTGAAAAAATCATTAATGCAATTCCATCGGAGTTAAAGTTTGCAGTAGCAGCAGGTATCGGATTGTTCATTGCCTTTCTTGGATTCCAAAATGCCGGAATTATCGTGAAAAATGATGCTGTTCTTGTTGGGTTGGGGGACTTAACAAAGGGCACAACGTTACTAGCAATCTTTGGGGTTGTTACGACAATCATCTTCATGATTAAGAAAGTTAATGGTGCGGTATTCTACGGTATGATTCTTACGGCAATTTTAGGAGTAGCAACAGGATTAATTGACACTCCTAAAGCAGTAGTGGGGGCGATACCGAGTCTAGAACCAACGTTCGGTGCTGCGTTAACTCATTTCGGAGACATTTTCACTATTCAAATGGGGATTGTAATTATAACGTTCTTCTTTATCGATTTCTTTGATACAGCAGGTACGCTTGTAGCGGTTGCGAATCAAGCAGGATTAATGAAGAACAATAAATTACCACGTGCAGGAAAAGCATTATTCGCAGATGCAATTGCAACTGTAATTGGTGCGATCTTAGGTACATCAACAACAACGTCTTACATTGAATCGTCTGCAGGGGTAGCAGCGGGAGGACGTTCTGGATTTACAGCAGTTGTAACAGCAGGATTCTTCTTACTGGCACTATTCTTCTCGCCATTATTAAGTGTTGTAACACCAGCTGTAACGGCACCAGCTTTAATTATTGTAGGGATTTTAATGGTTTCTTCTTTAGGAGAAATCGACTGGAAGAAGTTCGAGATTGCAGTACCGGCATTCTTTACTATCATTTCAATGCCGCTTACGTATAGTATCGCAACGGGAATTGCGATTGGATTTATCTTCTATCCAATTACAATGGTTGTGAGTGGTCGTCGTAAAGAGGTTCATCCGATTATGTATGTTATGGGAGTTTTATTCGTACTGTATTTCATCTACGTTCGTAAATAAAGGGGTTTTTGAAAGGTCTAGACTTAAGGGGAGTCTAGGCCTTTTTTGCGTCTTCAGAAAATCTTAAGGATTTCCGAGCGTTTTTCTTCAGAAGTTTTCCTATAATAGAAGTTAGGGATAAAAAATGAATGGGGGAAATATTATGGCCGGGGAAACAATACTTGTCGTAGATGATGAAAAAGAAATTAGGAAACTTATTACAATATATTTAAAGAACGAAGGATATAAAGTACTGCAGGCCGGAGATGGAGAAGAAGGGCTACGTATGTTAGAAGAGAATGAAGTACATTTAGTTGTGTTGGATATTATGATGCCGAAAGTAGATGGTATTCATATGTGTATGAAAGTAAGAGAAGCGAAAGAAATGCCAATTATTATGCTTTCTGCGAAAACGCAAGATATGGATAAAATTTTAGGGTTAACAACTGGTGCAGATGATTACGTAACGAAACCGTTTAATCCGTTAGAGTTAATCGCGAGAATTAAATCCCAGTTACG
>NC_022781.1:2885000-2895000 GCF_000496285.1 Bacillus toyonensis BCT-7112
AAATGTACCGGGGCTAAATACACCACCGAAGCTGCGAATTGATACCAATGGTATCAGTGGTAGGGGAGCGTTCTAAGTGCAGTGAAGTCAGACCGGAAGGACTGGTGGAGCGCTTAGAAGTGAGAATGCCGGTATGAGTAGCGAAAGACGGGTGAGAATCCCGTCCACCGAATGCCTAAGGTTTCCTGAGGAAGGCTCGTCCGCTCAGGGTTAGTCAGGACCTAAGCCGAGGCCGACAGGCGTAGGCGATGGACAACAGGTTGATATTCCTGTACCACCTCTTTATCGTTTGAGCAATGGAGGGACGCAGAAGGATAGAAGAAGCGTGCGATTGGTTGTGCACGTCCAAGCAGTTAGGCTGATAAGTAGGCAAATCCGCTTATCGTGAAGGCTGAGCTGTGATGGGGAAGCTCCTTATGGAGCGAAGTCTTTGATTCCCCGCTGCCAAGAAAAGCTTCTAGCGAGATAAAAGGTGCCTGTACCGCAAACCGACACAGGTAGGCGAGGAGAGAATCCTAAGGTGTGCGAGAGAACTCTGGTTAAGGAACTCGGCAAAATGACCCCGTAACTTCGGGAGAAGGGGTGCTTTCTTAACGGAAAGCCGCAGTGAATAGGCCCAAGCGACTGTTTAGCAAAAACACAGGTCTCTGCGAAGCCGTAAGGCGAAGTATAGGGGCTGACACCTGCCCGGTGCTGGAAGGTTAAGGAGAGGGGTTAGCGTAAGCGAAGCTCTGAACTGAAGCCCCAGTAAACGGCGGCCGTAACTATAACGGTCCTAAGGTAGCGAAATTCCTTGTCGGGTAAGTTCCGACCCGCACGAAAGGTGTAACGATTTGGGCACTGTCTCAACCAGAGACTCGGTGAAATTATAGTACCTGTGAAGATGCAGGTTACCCGCGACAGGACGGAAAGACCCCGTGGAGCTTTACTGTAGCCTGATATTGAATTTTGGTACAGTTTGTACAGGATAGGCGGGAGCCATTGAAACCGGAGCGCTAGCTTCGGTGGAGGCGCTGGTGGGATACCGCCCTGACTGTATTGAAATTCTAACCTACGGGTCTTATCGACCCGGGAGACAGTGTCAGGTGGGCAGTTTGACTGGGGCGGTCGCCTCCTAAAGTGTAACGGAGGCGCCCAAAGGTTCCCTCAGAATGGTTGGAAATCATTCGTAGAGTGCAAAGGCATAAGGGAGCTTGACTGCGAGACCTACAAGTCGAGCAGGGACGAAAGTCGGGCTTAGTGATCCGGTGGTTCCGCATGGAAGGGCCATCGCTCAACGGATAAAAGCTACCCCGGGGATAACAGGCTTATCTCCCCCAAGAGTCCACATCGACGGGGAGGTTTGGCACCTCGATGTCGGCTCATCGCATCCTGGGGCTGTAGTCGGTCCCAAGGGTTGGGCTGTTCGCCCATTAAAGCGGTACGCGAGCTGGGTTCAGAACGTCGTGAGACAGTTCGGTCCCTATCCGTCGTGGGCGTAGGAAATTTGAGAGGAGCTGTCCTTAGTACGAGAGGACCGGGATGGACGCACCGCTGGTGTACCAGTTGTTCTGCCAAGGGCATAGCTGGGTAGCTATGTGCGGAAGGGATAAGTGCTGAAAGCATCTAAGCATGAAGCCCCCCTCAAGATGAGATTTCCCATAGCGTAAGCTAGTAAGATCCCTGAAAGATGATCAGGTTGATAGGTTCGAGGTGGAAGCATGGTGACATGTGGAGCTGACGAATACTAATAGATCGAGGACTTAACCATATAATATGTAGCAAATGTTATCTAGTTTTGAAGGAATATGCCTTCAATAGTTTGGTGATGATGGCAGAGAGGTCACACCCGTTCCCATACCGAACACGGAAGTTAAGCTCTCTAGCGCCGATGGTAGTTGGGACCTTGACCCTGTGAGAGTAGGACGTCGCCAAGCAAGCTTAAGACGAGTCAGAATGACTCGTCTTTTTTGTATGCTTTCATACCTCTATCGATTGCCTTTTTAACCGCTTCTAAATAGGAAAATCCATATTTTTGATCTGGTTCTAAGTAGGTTCCTTCTGCCCATTCGTTCCACGCATTGATAAATAAAAACTCACTGTTATAAAGAGAGTAAGTACGATGAATTTGCTTACTTAAATAGATTGCGAACTTTTCAGGAGTAGAACCTATAAAAATACTGCTATTTGAATTTTTGCGTCGTGCAGTGTTATCCCAATCAACGAAAGCTCCAGGGAATGTTTTTTTCTTTGGAGGAAATCGCTTTAATATATACATCCATACTTTATCGTAGTCCCAAGCATTTAATTGCATACCAGACTCATATATTGTTTTATTTATGTCTGAAGAGCTATCATGGGCAATTGTATAAAATGGTTCAAACTGAATGCTAGCATCGAACCCATTTATATCAGGGAGTGGAAAACTGTTTAATGTTTCTGTAAAGTATATACCTTTTAAACCGTTTTCTCGTGCTAATGCATTCCAATAATTAAGCATTTTTTCACAATCAGGAATATGTCCCGGGCGATAAATAATGAATAGAGGTTTATCATCTATACGAATATATCTTTTATCTTGGAACGCTTGTAATAAATATTCAAAGTGCTCTTTCCAATCTGATACATCTCCATAATCTTGAGGCATTAATATATGTTTATCAAGACCATCCCAAGATCTTGTCCATGGCTCATTTGCCCAAGAAAGGCAAAATGGAAAATCTGGTTCCCCTATCTTAAGTACCTCATTAAAAGGTGTTTCTAATAGCCTCTTACCTTTAAACCAGTAGTGATAATAACAAAAACCATATATACCGTATGCTTTCGCGATTTCTGCTTGCCATTTTCTTACGGATGGGGTAGTTAAGTCATAATAAAAATCTTGATAAGGTTCCCTAGGTTGATAATGTCCTGAAAATAAAGGTTGTGCATTTTTAGTATTCGTCCATTCAGTAAAACCTTTACCCCACCAGCGATCATTTTCTTTTATTTGATGGAATTGTGGTAAGTAAAAAGCGATTATTTTCAAGCTATATCCCCCTTATGTTCTTCGAAGTTCAAGTGGTGGGAAGTTACTTTTGATTTTGTGGAGCAAGTTTAAAACGAGAGATTTTATATTCTCTTACTGTTTTTGTATGCTACGTATTGGATTTAGTTTTATAGTTTGCTTAATACGAGAGTCTTGGGTGCTCTCATATATATGTCTGAAATAAAAAGTATCATTCATCATGAAATTAAGCGGATTACTATGAACGAAAGAAGTTAATCTTTCTGGAGAACAAATAGGGCCTGTGGTAACCGGTTTACATCATCAAAAAAATCCCGCAGTTTTAGATACTTCTCATAATGCTTTTTAATATAGGTCATAGGTATAACAGTTTCTCCATAAAAGCTGCTATCTCTAACATCTCCTGCACCAGTAGGACTGTGTACAAAATTCCCATGTTCATAATCCGAGATAGCGCGATGTATATCTGGAAAAGCCTGAGATAAAGTTTTATGCCATCCTGTTTGAATTAATTCAGGGTGTTCCTTGAATTGTTGACAAAAATCGAGAAAATATCGTGCCTGTGTTGTTGCGATGAAGATTCCACCTGGACGCAGAATTCTTGAAAATTCTTTTATCCAATTTTCTGCAGTTTCTTCGGATAAATGTGAGAATACAGAATAAGCGAATATGATGTCTAATGAATTGTCACGAATAAATTCTACAGGAGGTTGTGGGCTTGCGGTTTTATATATCCCTCTTCCTAATGTTTCATTGCAAAGAGTAATCATGAAGGGGTCTACATCAATCCCAAGCAGATTTTCATCCCGAACATCTTTGAACAAGAAGCGTATAATTCGTCCCCAACCGCAACCAAAGTCTAAAACTTTACTTTCTTTATTCAAGGGAACCCCTAAATTTTGAGCGTATGTTTTTATATGACTATAAAACAAATATGCTTCATATAGGGCGTGTTCATAGGAAGCACCTACAAATTGTTTTTGGATTTCTTCAGGGGGGAACATAGGTACGGGTACACCGTTTATTGTTGTTTCTGAGCAACTTTGTATAAATAGATTTAGAAGTTCAACGTCAGATAATGGACTAACAAGGTTATCAAAATCACTTCCTAACTTAAAATTATTCATTTGTTAAACCTCCAAATTACATAATGATAAAATTTATTTACGATTTTTTTGTACTAATAAAAACATGCAAAAATTCAGCATCTAACCCTAATGATCTATCCTTTTGTAAATAAACAGTAGTATACATATTTGCCTGTGTGTAAATATATTCAATCATATCTAGCCCCCAATCAAATGTTACTAAAGACCCATTCTCATCGATAGGGTTTCCATGATAAATGGGCTCTTCAATATGCTCAATTACTTCTTTATTCACTCTTGCTCTTTGCACAGTCTTTGTGAGTGTATGATACCAAGGGACAGTAAATACATGAGCACCACCAGGTTTTAATACTCGTTCTATTTCTTTAAATGCCTTGTTTGGCGTCATGACATGTTCAAAAACATCTTGAGTAATGAATAAATCAAAAGATTCACTTGGGAAGGTCATGTCTTCTAAATTTTCACATCTAATTCCTTGAAAGTATTGGCCGAGAGGATAGTTTTTAAAGTATTGAGAATATGTATAGTTTTTACAGTTTTTTATTAGTAGCTGAGTTGTAATTCCTCCAGGAGAGGATTCGTGGATATTATAGGAATTCCATTTTGGAAAAAATGTATTTAAAACATGGATTAAAGCTCGCTGCCTTGGTATAGATTGGCATGTAGAACATAAGTAATGATCTCTAAGCCAATCATTATGTTCTATAAATGTAGTTTCCTTCTCGCAAATAACGCAATACCCAGTATTGTGTTTCAAATTGTCTTCCACATGACATCACTCCTGTTTTAAATGCAATGTATTGATGGATAGTATGACACACTTCAACAATCAAAGGAATCAAAGAGAGTGGCTGAAAATTAGGAAACTCATACAAGTACGATTGATAGAAGGGGATAACCAGCTGAGGGATAATCTCGCGCGAATTACAGTGTCAATTTATGCTATGCGAGACATTCGCTTTTATTCATTGAAGAATGTATAGACTTAAAATATCCCTTTCTTGTATGGATACATTTCAAAGTCCTGTGCATATATTTCTGTAACTAAATCCATAGTTTCTTTATCGTAAAAGCTTTTATATGTTGGAAATCGGGGGAAGGCTTCATCTGTAATGCTAAGTTCTGCATAGCTGCCTTCATACATCATCTTATGAGTGCGATGATGATCTGAATTCGTAAGTATGGCTAGGTCGGACTTAATTAAACCGTATTCGTCTTCTATTTTGGGAATTTGCTTATTAAAATCTTCTAAAGGTATGTAGCGTTGGATGAAGGCTTCTTCCCCCTGAACATATTGCTGACTAAAATGTATATCCATTACTAGGGAGTTGGGACCAAGTGCTTGAACGTAATATAAAAATTGTTTAAATGATATTCCTTCATTACTATATTTGTCATTATAAAAACATTTTCGGATACTTTCCCATTGTGGGCTAGCATATGGATTGTCAGCAAGTAATAGAAATGAGCTAACGGCCCTTGTATAGGGATTTCGTACGAGTTTACAAACATCTTTTTTCCCTTTTAGAAGAACATTTTGTAACTCAGGTATGTAATTTTCTTTGTTTTTGTATACCCAGAACTCATAGTAATGAATAAAGTCATTGTATTTCTTTGCTTCAGTATATAATCCAATTTGAAAAAAGAACCAATTAGCTAATGTGGTGCATCCGCTTCTATGACTCCAAAATAGTATAAGGGGAAAGTCTTTATGGAAGTGTGGAATTCGATCTTTATGTAGAATTACGTGGTTTAAAAGTTTTTGATTTATATTTTTCATGAGTTCTGTACTCCTTTTTCGAGAGTTTTGTGTATGTAGAAGCTTCTTTAAATGGAATACACGAGTGGAAATATAGGAAGAGAAGGTTGATTTTTTATTAATAAACTATATTCATGGGGGTGAGTAAATATTATGAGTGTTTTTTCGGACACTTTAGATAAGGTAGTGATTCTAAAATGAAAATATAAAATAAAGATAATGAAAATGTATAAGGGGCATACAATTACAAGAGGATGAATAATAAAAATGATCGAGTTCATGTATTTGCATTTCTAGGTGTGACGAGTAAAAAATTTGCTTACTAGAGAGAGGATATTATGAGGAAGAATAATTATTTAATAGTAGGTGGAAATAGTTTCATTGGTATTAACCTCACGTTAGGTTTATTAGAACAGGGGCAAAATGTAAAAGTATTTTCCAGGCATATAAATAATTTTCCTCGAAATATTATAAATGAAGTTGAATTTATTACAGGTGATTTAGAAAATGTTGAAGATATATATAAAGCTTTAGTGAATGTGGATATTATTATTTATTTAGCTGCGACGTCTAATGTAGCAACTTCCATCGAAGATATTTTTGGGGATATTAACAGTAGCCTTTTTTTTCTTAATTTCATGGAAAGTGTTAAAGATTTTCGTATTAAAAAAATTGTATTAGCATCTTCAGGGGGTACAGTTTATGGGGAACCTGAATATTTGCCTATTGATGAGAAGCATCCGTTGAAACCACTTTCTCCATATGGAATCACAAAAGTTTCGCTTGAGAATTATTTGTATTTTTATAAGCGAAACTACGGCATCGACTATGTTGTATGTAGATACTCTAATCCATATGGGAAATATCAAAATCCTTTAAAGAAAGTTGGGGCAATAAATTGTTTTTTGTACCAACATCTTAGTAATGAAAGGATTAATATATACGGGAATCCACAAGAGATTATTAGAGATTATATTTATATCGATGATTTAGTTGAAATTACTATACAACTATCACAATTAAATCGATTGAAATCTTGTGTATATAATATAGGAAGTGGCAAAGGTCTTTCTTTAAAACGAATTATAGTGGAATTGGAGAAAATAACAGAAAGAAAAGTAGACTTTATCTGTTATAAACCAAAACAAGAAAATGTTCAAAAAATCATTTTAAATATAGATAAGGTGAGACAAGAATTTAATTGGGAACCTAAAATAGATTTCAAAAGTGGAATTAGATTAAATAAGTTATGGATTGAAGAGTTCTTATATAGTAAAAAATAATAAACCATGCTCTACTTATATAAGCAGAGCATGGTTTATTATTTTATTTCTTTTTTTATTACCCAAAGATCTTGATGATCCCACCAAAACCCTTCAGTGTATTTTTTAATGATAGGGTTATAGGGTAATAACTTAATTTTGTCACACACGTAAGAGGGGCTAACTATCGTTTGGCCATATTGGTTAACATCTAAATCGAATTGTTCACTAGAAGGAAGGAACCAATAGCCTTGTTCATTTAAATTTGGAAATCCAAAGTATTTTTTACTTTGATACCCATGGGTGGTGAAAATGAATAAACCACCAGGTGAAACAGCACTATACAATGTTTGAAGCCAACGAAACCAAGTTGTATCAGGCATATGAGAAAAAAAGGATAGACAAAAAACAATATCGTACGTAGAAGTTTCCAATTTTAAATGTTCAGGTTCAGGATGAGATAATATAGAAGAATGATTTAATGTGTTTTCAATAAAAGTAATAGCTTCTTCATGTATATCACAAGCAGTTATACTCAAGTTTGCTTGTAGATTTAATAAATGGCGTGTTACGCAGCCATATCCAGATGCAAATTCTAATAATTTAATTGGATTGTCTGCAGGAGGATAAAAGGAAGTAATTAAGTCTAAGAGTATTTGTGCTGATTTTTGTCCATCTTTAAAATAATAATCTATCGCTTCTTTTTTAGAAGGAAAGACTGGATTAGTGACAAGGAACTGAAAAATGTGATCCTCAGGATGGATATTTGCGTTTACATTGTAGTTGTTTGCGATTTGAGAAATTAAGTTTTTATTTTCCTCTATAAATGCTTTCAAAGAGTATTCCCCCTAAATAATAGTAGCGTCTTATAAAAAATGCGGATAGTAAATAAAGTTCAAGGCTAAATGTTCAAGTATGTTTTTAGGTATTTTCTATATGTATACATCTTCATTTTAGAAATATCGTCGATAGTAAAGTTCTGTTTAATGAAATTCTGCATTTGTACAACTTCATTATAATGAGAATATGAATCTTCTGTTTTCGTTACACTATTTGTATGTCGTCTATGATAGTTTAGGGACTTTGGATTAAAGTGAATATGTCCCTCTTGCAGGATGGAAACATAGAAAAACCAATCACCAGCAACTTTAAATTTTGCTAGTTGTTTTTCTGTGTTTTTTATATCTATGTTTTTAAAAACTACACTTGAGACATTAGGTATAGTGTTTTTAATAAGTAACGTATCTTGTATTTCATCTATGCCTTTTCGAAAATAGGGGGTTTTCCATTTTTCTTTATCGATATCATTTGTGTAATTTAAATAATGATCAGCTATTACATTTCCTTGTTCGTCTATTTGTTTTGATTGTGTGTAGCTTAAGGTAACCTTGTTATTTATATGAAATCCATGTATCACCTCTTGTAAAAATGTCTTCTCACATAAGTCATCTGATTCTGCGATCCAAATATAATCACCGGTTGCTTCGGAGATTCCTTTTATCCATTGTTTAAATACAGAACCAGAGTTTTTTTCGTTAATAATTCGTTGAACTTTCAGATGAGGCTTATTTTCTTTTGAGAGCAGCTTTTCAAATGTTGATACGCTATTGTCAGTAGAGGCGTCGTCTAGGAAAATTAGTTCGTAAAGGGGGTAGGTTTGGTTTAATATTGATCTGACTCGGTCAGGTAAGTAGTGTTCATAATTATAGTTTGGTACAATTACACTTATTTTTTTGTAATTATGTTCGAGAAGCGCTAATAATTGATAAATGTAATTAAGAAAATTAAAGTTTTTTTCAATGAGCTCTTGGCCAAAGCTCCCCTTTTGTAAGCGTAACTCTTCATCTCCAATAAGTTCATATATTCTTTCGACCATTTTTGGTAAGTTTAAAAAGTCTACTAAGGCACCGGTTTTTTCTGTAACAACATCCTCAAAACCTCCAGCATTTTTAAAACCTATCACAGGAACCTTTGTATCTAATGCTTCTAAAACAACATTTGGAAAAGGGTCTTCCCTTGAGGTTAATAAATATAAATCAGCCCCGGCATTATATAAACCGATATCTGGAGTAGGATCAACTAATGTGAAATGTGCTTTATATCTTGGTGATAGAGTATCCATAAGATGAACATCTGTTCTCCCTACCCAAATAAAATGAATATTAGTATGAACCTTTCTTACTGAGTAAGCAATAAATGAGAATAAATCTATTCCTTTTCGATAATCGGCGAAACCTACACCTAAAATAATTTTACTATCTAGAGGCAGGTTGAGTTTTTTGCGTAATTCATTTCTAGCCACTGTAATATTATTCTTATAAGGATTGTGGTTAAATAAACCTTGAGGGAGAATGTGACATTTTTGATGATCTAATTGCGTGATTGTAAGGAATTTTTCATATACGTATTGTGAAGGGAAGACAATTTTGTAAGCAGATTCAGCAATGTTTCTAGCTTTTCCTTCGGCAGAGTACTGTTGTATTAAATGCGGTAATTCATGTATTAACGAAATAACTTTTATATTGTGCCTAGCTAGTAATGCAACCATATCACCACTTATGACCGTACTGCATATGGCAATGGTATAGTCTTGTGATAATAAAGTCTTTATTAATAATTCGACCGTTTCTTCCGTGGGGTAGTCTTCCTCTAAGCAATAAACAGGACCATATTTTTGAAAATCGGGGATTAAAATGCCTGATCCAATAGAAATAATTGCGACGGAGTAATCGAAGTTTTCTTTAAGAGCTTTAATAGTATGTAAAGAAAGCAGCTGTGCTCCGTGGAAATGGGCATCATGGGATACATAAATGATTTTCTTATTAACATGCATTTCATAACGCCTCCTAAGTTTATTAGATTTCTTTACCTTTCTATCGACTTA
>NC_022781.1:2900000-2912500 GCF_000496285.1 Bacillus toyonensis BCT-7112
GCTAGTAAGATCCCTGAAAGATGATCAGGTTGATAGGTTCGAGGTGGAAGCATGGTGACATGTGGAGCTGACGAATACTAATAGATCGAGGACTTAACCATATAATATGTAGCAAATGTTATCTAGTTTTGAAGGAATATGCCTTCATAGTTTGGTGATGATGGCAGAGAGGTCACACCCGTTCCCATACCGAACACGGAAGTTAAGCTCTCTAGCGCCGATGGTAGTTGGGACCTTGTCCCTGTGAGAGTAGGACGTCGCCAAGCAAAAACCTAAGTCGATTCGACTTAGGTTTTTTTATGTTTATTTTTATTTATCAGCTGTTATAATCTATAATTTTAATAGTCCTAAAGAAGAAAAAAGATAAAATAGAAACGATATAAAGTGATAAGAAGGTTATAAAGTAATATATTTAAATGTAAATTAAAGGTAAGAATTACCTTTTGCATGAATTTAGTTGTAAAATGAACAAAAAAATTTTTACTCTTACATAACCTCTTTGTTTTTTTAGGGTTTTACATAAGGCTGAATCTATAATTAAGGTAGTTAACATATATTTTTGATGGGTGTGGGGGATTATGAAAGAAATATGCATGTTATTAGTGGCTGTTATATTATGGGGGACAGCCATTGCGCCAACGAAATGGGCGTTAGAATCTATTCAACCGTTTACTTTGTTGTTTATTCGTCTTTTCTTTGCGGGTGGAATTTGTATGCTATTCTCATTTAAACAACTACAAAAATCAGTTGTACATAAAAAAGTTCCATGGAAAAGAATGAGTTTGTTAGCTTTTACCGGTGTAGCTGGATATTTTATGTTTACATCCTACGGCATTTCTTTAACAAGTGGATTACATGTTAGTATCATAGATGCTGCATTACCATTAGTTACAATTCTATTTTCAGCATTCTTTTTGAAAGAGAAAATTCGGTTGAATTATTGGATAGGAATTATATTGGGGGCTATAGGAGTACTCTTTATTACGATTCCATCTAAAGGTGTTGATCAAGAAGTATCTTTAATAGGAGATGTACTTATATTATTGAGCACTTTTCTATTTGCTTTCTACACAGTTTTGTTAAAACGACCAAAACAAGAACAGTATTTATCAAATGAGGTATTTACCACATTAACTTTAATTATCGGAGCTGTTATTCTATTGCCGTTTGCCTTGGTAGAAATTCTTTATTACGGTTTCCCAAAGATTGAAACTTGGAAAACGGGATTTAGTGTAATGTACCTTGTTATTGGAGCAACAATTTTAGCATATTGGTTCTGGAATAAAGCGCTAGAGAGAGTTTCTGCATCAGTAAGTGGATTATATTTAAATGCATTACCGTTAATAAGCATTGTTACTTCAATTATCCTATTAAATGAATCTCTGACATGGAGGGTAATAATGGGGGCAAGTCTAGTTTTAATTGGAGTAGGATGGGCGGATAAGCAAAAAATACGTAATCTATTAAAAGGTAATAAGGTGTAGAGTCGGGACTGTTAAACAGTATGTTTTATATAATTAAAAATGTTAAAAAGATACCTTATATATATGAGGTATCTTTTTATATTTAGCAAAGAAAATAGACTGAAATTAGTATGGATATTCTTTGCTATATCTATATGTATCGAAATCATTTTGAAATATTGTTTGAACGAGCTGCATACACTCAGTATCGTAAAAACTTTCGAAAGTAGGATGGCGAGGGAATAAAGGATTCGTAATATCGGCTTCACTAAAATCCCCTTTATAAATCATGGTGGGAGTTTGATGATGCCAAGATGTTGAGAACTCATTTATTGGTGCAACTTTTAATTCGAAACGCTTTTCTAATTCTTTCATTTCCTGATTGAAGTTTTCTAAGTATATATAATTGGTCACATATTCTTCTTCACCAGTTATATATTGTTGTGTGAAATGTGGGTTAATGTCATCTGCTTGAGCACCTTTAATAAATAAGTAGTATAGAAATTGTTTAAATGAGATCCCTTTAGGAGAGTTTTCATCTTGATATAAAAACTTTCGGATGGGTTTCCATTCGGGATTTTCCACATAAGGAGGTGCAATTAAGGATACGAAAGAACTGACTGCCCTCCTATAAGGGTTGCGAACAAGTTTAAAAGTTTCTTTTTGTTTTTCTCGTAACGCTATACCTAGTTGTACACTATAGGCAGGTGTATTTTTGTATATATGATATTCATAATTATGAATGAAAGGGCTGTAGCTTAGAGCTGTTTGTAATAAATCAATCTGGTAAAAGAACCAATTAGCAAGAGAGGTGCAACCGCTTTTTTGACTCCAAAATAGAATGATGGGGAAATTTCTATGATAGTTTGGAATTCTTGAATGGGTGCTTATGATGCGTAATACAGAAGAATCGAACAATCTCTACACTCCTTTCAGTTATCTTATTAATATGTATGAGAAATAAAGAAGGGGTATGAGAGTATCTTTCATCTTTTAAAAAAAAACGAAAGATTAATATTGACTATTATTATATTGAGGTGTAATATAAAACAAGTCGCCGATGCAATAATGCAGAAAACGACAAACGAAATAAAAAAACTTAGTTGACATTGAAACATGAAGATGTTAACATAAGGGAGTCGCAAATGAGCGACCAAGTAGTTCTTTGAAAACTGAACGAAACAAACAACGTGAAACGTCAATTTTTATTTTTAGATGCTAGACAAACTAACTTTATTGGAGAGTTTGATCCTGGCTCAGGATGAACGCTGGCGGCGTGCCTAATACATGCAAGTCGAGCGAATGGATTGAGAGCTTGCTCTCAAGAAGTTAGCGGCGGACGGGTGAGTAACACGTGGGTAACCTGCCCATAAGACTGGGATAACTCCGGGAAACCGGGGCTAATACCGGATAACATTTTGAACTGCATGGTTCGAAATTGAAAGGCGGCTTCGGCTGTCACTTATGGATGGACCCGCGTCGCATTAGCTAGTTGGTGAGGTAACGGCTCACCAAGGCAACGATGCGTAGCCGACCTGAGAGGGTGATCGGCCACACTGGGACTGAGACACGGCCCAGACTCCTACGGGAGGCAGCAGTAGGGAATCTTCCGCAATGGACGAAAGTCTGACGGAGCAACGCCGCGTGAGTGATGAAGGCTTTCGGGTCGTAAAACTCTGTTGTTAGGGAAGAACAAGTGCTAGTTGAATAAGCTGGCACCTTGACGGTACCTAACCAGAAAGCCACGGCTAACTACGTGCCAGCAGCCGCGGTAATACGTAGGTGGCAAGCGTTATCCGGAATTATTGGGCGTAAAGCGCGCGCAGGTGGTTTCTTAAGTCTGATGTGAAAGCCCACGGCTCAACCGTGGAGGGTCATTGGAAACTGGGAGACTTGAGTGCAGAAGAGGAAAGTGGAATTCCATGTGTAGCGGTGAAATGCGTAGAGATATGGAGGAACACCAGTGGCGAAGGCGACTTTCTGGTCTGTAACTGACACTGAGGCGCGAAAGCGTGGGGAGCAAACAGGATTAGATACCCTGGTAGTCCACGCCGTAAACGATGAGTGCTAAGTGTTAGAGGGTTTCCGCCCTTTAGTGCTGAAGTTAACGCATTAAGCACTCCGCCTGGGGAGTACGGCCGCAAGGCTGAAACTCAAAGGAATTGACGGGGGCCCGCACAAGCGGTGGAGCATGTGGTTTAATTCGAAGCAACGCGAAGAACCTTACCAGGTCTTGACATCCTCTGAAAACCCTAGAGATAGGGCTTCTCCTTCGGGAGCAGAGTGACAGGTGGTGCATGGTTGTCGTCAGCTCGTGTCGTGAGATGTTGGGTTAAGTCCCGCAACGAGCGCAACCCTTGATCTTAGTTGCCATCATTAAGTTGGGCACTCTAAGGTGACTGCCGGTGACAAACCGGAGGAAGGTGGGGATGACGTCAAATCATCATGCCCCTTATGACCTGGGCTACACACGTGCTACAATGGACGGTACAAAGAGCTGCAAGACCGCGAGGTGGAGCTAATCTCATAAAACCGTTCTCAGTTCGGATTGTAGGCTGCAACTCGCCTACATGAAGCTGGAATCGCTAGTAATCGCGGATCAGCATGCCGCGGTGAATACGTTCCCGGGCCTTGTACACACCGCCCGTCACACCACGAGAGTTTGTAACACCCGAAGTCGGTGGGGTAACCTTTTTGGAGCCAGCCGCCTAAGGTGGGACAGATGATTGGGGTGAAGTCGTAACAAGGTAGCCGTATCGGAAGGTGCGGCTGGATCACCTCCTTTCTATGGAGAATTGATGAACGCTGTTCATCAATATAAGTTTCCGTGTTTCGTTTTGTTCAGTTTTGAGAGAACTATCTCTCATATATAAATGTATGTTCTTTGAAAACTAGATAACAGTGTAGCTCATATTTTTTAATTTTAGTTTGGTTAAGTTAGAAAGGGCGCACGGTGGATGCCTTGACACTAGGAGTCGATGAAGGACGGGACTAACGCCGATATGCTTCGGGGAGCTGTAAGTAAGCTTTGATCCGAAGATTTCCGAATGGGGAAACCCACTATACGTAATGGTATGGTATCCTTACCTGAATACATAGGGTATGGAAGACAGACCCAGGGAACTGAAACATCTAAGTACCTGGAGGAAGAGAAAGCAAATGCGATTTCCTGAGTAGCGGCGAGCGAAACGGAATCTAGCCCAAACCAAGAGGCTTGCCTCTTGGGGTTGTAGGACATTCTATACGGAGTTACAAAGGAACGAGGTAGACGAAGCGACCTGGAAAGGTCCGTCGTAGAGGGTAACAACCCCGTAGTCGAAACTTCGTTCTCTCTTGAATGTATCCTGAGTACGGCGGAACACGTGAAATTCCGTCGGAATCTGGGAGGACCATCTCCCAAGGCTAAATACTCCCTAGTGATCGATAGTGAACCAGTACCGTGAGGGAAAGGTGAAAAGCACCCCGGAAGGGGAGTGAAAGAGATCCTGAAACCGTGTGCCTACAAATAGTCAGAGCCCGTTAATGGGTGATGGCGTGCCTTTTGTAGAATGAACCGGCGAGTTACGATCCCGTGCGAGGTTAAGTTGAAGAGACGGAGCCGCAGCGAAAGCGAGTCTGAATAGGGCGTTTAGTACGTGGTCGTAGACCCGAAACCAGGTGATCTACCCATGTCCAGGGTGAAGTTCAGGTAACACTGAATGGAGGCCCGAACCCACGCACGTTGAAAAGTGCGGGGATGAGGTGTGGGTAGCGGAGAAATTCCAATCGAACCTGGAGATAGCTGGTTCTCCCCGAAATAGCTTTAGGGCTAGCCTTAAGTGTAAGAGTCTTGGAGGTAGAGCACTGATTGAACTAGGGGTCCTCATCGGATTACCGAATTCAGTCAAACTCCGAATGCCAATGACTTATCCTTAGGAGTCAGACTGCGAGTGATAAGATCCGTAGTCAAGAGGGAAACAGCCCAGATCGCCAGCTAAGGTCCCAAAGTGTGTATTAAGTGGAAAAGGATGTGGAGTTGCTTAGACAACTAGGATGTTGGCTTAGAAGCAGCCACCATTTAAAGAGTGCGTAATAGCTCACTAGTCGAGTGACTCTGCGCCGAAAATGTACCGGGGCTAAATACACCACCGAAGCTGCGAATTGATACCAATGGTATCAGTGGTAGGGGAGCGTTCTAAGTGCAGTGAAGTCAGACCGGAAGGACTGGTGGAGCGCTTAGAAGTGAGAATGCCGGTATGAGTAGCGAAAGACGGGTGAGAATCCCGTCCACCGAATGCCTAAGGTTTCCTGAGGAAGGCTCGTCCGCTCAGGGTTAGTCAGGACCTAAGCCGAGGCCGACAGGCGTAGGCGATGGACAACAGGTTGATATTCCTGTACCACCTCTTTATCGTTTGAGCAATGGAGGGACGCAGAAGGATAGAAGAAGCGTGCGATTGGTTGTGCACGTCCAAGCAGTTAGGCTGATAAGTAGGCAAATCCGCTTATCGTGAAGGCTGAGCTGTGATGGGGAAGCTCCTTATGGAGCGAAGTCTTTGATTCCCCGCTGCCAAGAAAAGCTTCTAGCGAGATAAAAGGTGCCTGTACCGCAAACCGACACAGGTAGGCGAGGAGAGAATCCTAAGGTGTGCGAGAGAACTCTGGTTAAGGAACTCGGCAAAATGACCCCGTAACTTCGGGAGAAGGGGTGCTTTCTTAACGGAAAGCCGCAGTGAATAGGCCCAAGCGACTGTTTAGCAAAAACACAGGTCTCTGCGAAGCCGTAAGGCGAAGTATAGGGGCTGACACCTGCCCGGTGCTGGAAGGTTAAGGAGAGGGGTTAGCGTAAGCGAAGCTCTGAACTGAAGCCCCAGTAAACGGCGGCCGTAACTATAACGGTCCTAAGGTAGCGAAATTCCTTGTCGGGTAAGTTCCGACCCGCACGAAAGGTGTAACGATTTGGGCACTGTCTCAACCAGAGACTCGGTGAAATTATAGTACCTGTGAAGATGCAGGTTACCCGCGACAGGACGGAAAGACCCCGTGGAGCTTTACTGTAGCCTGATATTGAATTTTGGTACAGTTTGTACAGGATAGGCGGGAGCCATTGAAACCGGAGCGCTAGCTTCGGTGGAGGCGCTGGTGGGATACCGCCCTGACTGTATTGAAATTCTAACCTACGGGTCTTATCGACCCGGGAGACAGTGTCAGGTGGGCAGTTTGACTGGGGCGGTCGCCTCCTAAAGTGTAACGGAGGCGCCCAAAGGTTCCCTCAGAATGGTTGGAAATCATTCGTAGAGTGCAAAGGCATAAGGGAGCTTGACTGCGAGACCTACAAGTCGAGCAGGGACGAAAGTCGGGCTTAGTGATCCGGTGGTTCCGCATGGAAGGGCCATCGCTCAACGGATAAAAGCTACCCCGGGGATAACAGGCTTATCTCCCCCAAGAGTCCACATCGACGGGGAGGTTTGGCACCTCGATGTCGGCTCATCGCATCCTGGGGCTGTAGTCGGTCCCAAGGGTTGGGCTGTTCGCCCATTAAAGCGGTACGCGAGCTGGGTTCAGAACGTCGTGAGACAGTTCGGTCCCTATCCGTCGTGGGCGTAGGAAATTTGAGAGGAGCTGTCCTTAGTACGAGAGGACCGGGATGGACGCACCGCTGGTGTACCAGTTGTTCTGCCAAGGGCATAGCTGGGTAGCTATGTGCGGAAGGGATAAGTGCTGAAAGCATCTAAGCATGAAGCCCCCCTCAAGATGAGATTTCCCATAGCGTAAGCTAGTAAGATCCCTGAAAGATGATCAGGTTGATAGGTTCGAGGTGGAAGCATGGTGACATGTGGAGCTGACGAATACTAATAGATCGAGGACTTAACCATATAATATGTAGCAAATGTTATCTAGTTTTGAAGGAATATGCCTTCATAGTTTGGTGATGATGGCAGAGAGGTCACACCCGTTCCCATACCGAACACGGAAGTTAAGCTCTCTAGCGCCGATGGTAGTTGGGACCTTGTCCCTGTGAGAGTAGGACGTCGCCAAGCAAGCTTAAGACGAGTCAGAATGACTCGTCTTTTTTATGTTTTATAAAATAAGCTCGTTATCTGTAGTTTTCTTGAGCTATAAATAACGAGCTTATTTGTGTTAAAAAATAGCAACATGAAAATTCAGTAAAGCTCTGTTTATTATAGTTCTGCTGTATTTTTCACATCAATGAGCTCAAATCGTTCGCAAACGAGTAGCATATCTTCAGAAAAAGTAAAACCAAACTCATTTAGTTCCTTTGTAAAAAAACGAACATGGGTGTCTTTCCAGTAATTATACGTGCAATCTCCTTCGCCTTCAGCGATAGCGAATTCTTCGCTTACTTCATTCATCGGTGTTACAGTTACTTCTATTGTTTTAATAATCGCTACAGGTTCATCCTGACTATTGAGTATAATACTATAATCATTAGTCGTCGGTAGTGGTTCATTTTCTAACTCATAAAAAATGTGACAGGAGCATGTTGCGGTTTTGATACCATCAATTACTAATTGTGCAAGATAATTAGGGGAATCCCCAAATTGCCAAGCTGTAACAGATGCTGGTTTTTCATTGTTTCCCCAATAAGTATCCCAATATGTTTGTGCTAATGGATTCATTTGTATCGTTACCTCACTCTAATTAATATGTAGTCTTTTTATAATCCCTGAGAAATTTACTTATTTGTATGCCTTTGTACGCATTTAAAATTTGTATCGGTGTGTTGTGAATTAAGAAAGAGAATATGCGGAATGAATATGGTTTGTAAACACGTTCTGTCCATATATGGGATTTTTAATTTTCCAATTGTGTCGTACGGTAAAGGATATAACTGTTTGAAGAATATTCGGATTATTAAGGGCGGTTTATTACAACTATGCCATATTGAAGTGAGTAATACTAGAGGTGAAATAGAGAAAAAACTGATATTCCAACTTGAATATCAGTTTAGTAATATGTGACTTATATGAATCTATAGCAATATGAACAGCGTAAATAAGATAGCCAGCAAAATACGATAATATGCAAAAGGTTTTAAACCGATCTTCTCTAAAAGCTTCAAAAAAGTTACTACGGCTAGCATTGCTACTATAAAAGAGGTAATGAATCCTACCGCAAACATAGGGATGTCATCAACGCTTAAATACTTCCAACTTTTTAATAAGTCTAAGCCTGTAGCTCCAACCATTACAGGAAGAGCAATGAGAAAAGAGAATTCAGATGCGGTCTTATAATTTACTTTCGCTAATAACCCTCCAGAAATAGTAGAGCCAGCTCTAGAGAAGCCAGGATATACCGCTAAGCATTGAAATAATCCAATTGTTAATGCTTGACGGTAGGTTAAATCATCCAGTGAATAGGCGGTTGCTTCTGTCTTTTTTACTTCTGCAAAAATCATAAGAATTGCTCCTGCTACAAGTCCAATGACGACAGTATATGGCTGAAATAAGTATGTTTTAATAACACCATGTAATAGTAATCCAGCAACTACCGCTGGGAATACACCAAGAAATACATGGAATGCGTTGAATTTTTTCTCTTTTCGTAGAAGAGGTTTAATATTACATAAAGAAACAAGGCGTTTATAGTATAAAATCGCAATAGCTAAAATTGCGCCTAACTGTATAACGATTTCAAAGGTCTTTGCTCTTTCTCCTTCGAAGCCTAATAAATGTCCGACTAATATAAGGTGGCCAGTAGAAGAGATAGGTAAAAATTCTGCTAATCCCTCTACAATACCGAGTATGAAGGCAATGATGATATCGCTCATAGTTTCACTCCTATAAATTAATGAATATCTACTCTCTTAAAATAGAATAGTGTTGCAATAAATCCGAAAATTGCTGTTGCTGCAATGATGATATAAGAATACTCTGGTGGATATGTGGGTTGTAATTCGTTATTTGCGATATCTAGAGTAGCGGTCCACGGAAATAGATCTTTATGTTTAGAGTTCACGAGCATAAGGTTAATCATTGTAATAATGACCGTTAATATAATAGGTGGTACATAGGTCTTCATTACAACGGTTAATAGTACAATAGGTGAAGACAATAGAAAGAGAAGTCCACCACATATTAAAAATTTTACGAGAGAGCTTAAGAGTAAGATGGTACTAAATCCAGGGAAGCTACCTATTAGCCCTAATAATAAAGTTAGTGTCCAAGCGACTAAAGTAAGCATTATAATCCAAAGAAAGAGAATGATGAACTTACTTATAATAAAGCTAATGCGTGAGACTGGAATAGTTAGTAAATGTTTTAGTGTATCTTCTGTATATTCACGGGTAAACAGATAAGCAATCACTACCCCATATAAGGGGAATCCTATAATTAAAGTAGTATATAAGTTAACTTCGGTGAATAGTTGATGGAACAAAATAGTTGGAGTAGGTTGTTTTGTTTTTATGTGTATATAAGACGCTACGACCACTAAGAAGGGTGCGACACCAGCCCCGATAATGCTAATTAAAAACATATTGGAACGTTTTAATTTTAATAGTTCTGTATAGAGCAGATTAACCAATTGTTCCACCTCCAACTAGATTGGTGAAATAATCTTCTAATCTGTCTTCGCTCATCGCCATTTTTAATACATCGACATCATTAAGAACGAACGTTCTGTTTATGTGTCCTTGCTGTCCAAAATGAGAATAAATACGAATATTCCCTTCATCATGTACTTCATAATCAAAAATTTGAAGATGATTTTCTAATAGCATCGTGGCTCTATTGTCATTATTCACTTGAAATTCTATGTACTTACGGTTGGTTTTGCGTAGCGTATCAAGAGAAACTTCTTCTAGTAACTTTCCTTCATGGATAATTCCCATACGATCGACTAGTTGTTCTACTTCAACTAATATGTGACTAGAAATGAGTATCGTTATATTTCTTTCCTGAGCTAAAGATTTAATGAGTTTTCGCATTTCTTTAATACCGATTGGATCGAGTCCATTAGTTGGTTCATCTAGTATGAGTAGTTCAGGGTAGTGGAGAAGAGCACGTGCAATTCCTAAGCGCTGCTTCATTCCTAAAGAATACTTTCCTACTAACTTTTTTGTTTCATGCTGTAAGCCTACTATTTCTAATGCTTCTTCAATGGCATTCTTTTTGTGGATCCCAATTATCTTTGCATTAATTAATAAGTTTTCTTTTGCAGTTAAGTTTTCATAAAACCCTGGAACCTCAACGATAGAACCAATTCTTCTTAAAATATTTTTTTGATTTTGAAATAAGTCTTCTCCGAATATTTCAATATTTCCACTTGTAGGCTTTATAAGGCTAAGTAGCATACGTATGGTTGTTGTTTTGCCCGCACCGTTGCGTCCTATGAATCCATAAACCTCTCCTTGTTGAACATTAATATTTAGATTATCTACTGATTTTTGAGTGCCATATACTTTAGTAAGGTTAGTCGTTTTTATAATTGTATGTATAGGAGACACCTACTTTCTATAAGTTCTTACTTACATAATAAGAAGGAAGGCTTAACTGCATATTAATCATTTCTTAACTATTTCTTAAAAGAAGTGTATTTTGGAATGGAAAAACCAAAAGTAGTTCGTTTCCATGGGATACTTTCAACCCATATATGCCCACCATTTCTCTCCACGAGCGCTTTAGAAATCGAAAGCCCGAGACCGCTACCACCAAAAGAGGAGGTTCTTGATTGTTCGCTTCGGTACATTCGCTCAAATATGTTTTGTAAATCATGTTTTGGAATGCCAGGGCCTTTGTCCCAAATAAGAAGTTCATATTCTGTATTGGTTTCTAGTAGTTCGATTCCTACTGTTTTCCCATCTTTTCCGTAATAAATGGCATTTTTTATTAAATTACCTATAATTCGCATAAGGCTAAGGTGATCTGCGATGATAGGACAAGTAGATTCTGGTATAAGAACCTGTAGTTCGATATTATGTTTTGAGAGTTCAGGTAAAAAATCGATTAAAGCTTCTCTAGTAACTTCAGAAAAGTCGAGTTCTTCTTCTTTTAGTGGGAATTCATTGGCGTCTAGCTTTGCCATATTGAATATTTCATCAACTAGATGTTTTAAGTTATTTGATTTCATATAAAGTATTTTAAGATATTCTTGCTTTTCTATTTCAGAAGCAGCTACTCCATCTTTTAAAGCATCGATATATCCAATAATGGAGGTGAGTGGCGTTCGGATATCATGCGAGATACTAGACAAAAGTTGTTTTCTAGATTCCTCGTATCTTTTTGCTTCAATCCGAACCTTTTCTAATTCAGCTATTAGTTCGTTTATTGAAAAAACGATATGATGTAAGGAACGGTCATTGCTTGTGAATAATCTCGTTTGTAAATTTCCGTTTAATACACGACTTAATTTAGTATTCATTGATTTGTGATTTTGAATAAATTGTATCCTTGAAAAGAAGAGATAAGTTGTAATTAAGATAAGGGTAATAAATAAAGACATTTTTACTCTTGGGCCCATTTGTATATTTAAAAGTCCGCAAATGATAAGTTGTAATGAAATAAGGAAGAGGGTTTTATCAGTCTTCAAGCTTTTCACCTACAAACTTATAACCAATTCCCCATATAGTTTGAATGAATTTTGGATTAGAAGGATCGATTTCTATTTTCTTTCTAAGTTTTCGAATATGTACCATAACGGTATTGTCATCTTCTATATAATTATCGTCCCACACATTTCGGAAGAGCTGCGTTTTTGTAAATACTTGCCCTGGGTTTGAAGTAAAGAATTTTAATAGTTCCAGTTCTTTTCCGGTTAAGTTGATTTCCTCTTTATTTGTATGAACTGTATATGTATTTAAATTGATAGTGAGTCCTTTAAAAGCTAAAGTTGTTTTTTCTTGAACGGTATTGTTACTTCCAAGAACTAAAAAACGCCGCATAAGAGCTTTTACTCGTGCAACCACTTCGTGAATGCTGAAAGGTTTCGTAATGTAATCATCAGCGCCAATGCTTAAACCTAAAATTTTATCAACTTCGTGATCTTTAGCGGTCAGCATTAATATCGGTACGTTAGTTTTATCTCTAAGCTTTCTACATA